>CAYGQU010000358.1:0-3742 GCA_964352045.1 uncultured Planctomycetaceae bacterium | reverse complement strand
GGTCCTTAACCACCCAATAGACGCGACCTTGATAACGTTGTTTTTTGAATTCAAGATCGGGCCGGACACGGATCGGCATCCGGCGCGACGAACTGGCAACCAAGCTGTTGGCAAGCGTAGCCATAGGTTTCCATGCTAACGCGAATACGAAACGTCGCTTAGCTTGCAAAAGCAAGCCATGCTCAGCGTCGAGCGTTGGCAACGCCTCCTGTGCCAAGATGAATCGTCATATCCGCTGGCAGCTTGGGGCTGATGAGCCAACGACCGTTTTCTTGTCGGTTAGCGATCTCTGCTTGTACTTTGTAAAAGAAACGCCCATCATACTTCGCTTCGGGATCAATATAGACAACACGGCCCGTCGCTTTGACGGTTTTATTTTTTCCAACTGAAACATCGACCGTGACTTCGCAGCCGTCAATTTCGCTTGGGTCGTAATCGTCGAAATAAACATAACCCTCAACCTTAAGCGTATCGAGACGAATTAGCCGTATGATTGGTTCACCCGCTTGTACCCATTCTTCTTGGTGACGAAAAATCTCAACAACGGTGCCATCGAAGGGCGCCAAAATTTGTCGTTGCTCGATACCGATCTGAGCCGCTTCGAGTTCGGCTAATTTTACCTTGGCGTCGAGGCCTGCTAAGAACTTATCTTTCTTCGCTTTGTCGGTACCTAGCTTGGAACGGTCGTAGTCGAGCCTGGCGCGTCGTATATCAGCTTCGGTCACCGCTTTGCTAACGGATAAATTGGCTTGGACCAATTCCTCCCAATCGACGCGAGCCACCCGGGCAGCGGCGGCTGAGTAAACTATCTCGATATCGTCTTCCGCGCGGGCGTCGGCTGCTTCTTGGCCAAACTTGGCCATACGAAACGCTTGCTGAGCGGTCCGATCATCTATTTGGGCCACAATTTGCTCGGCCCGAACAGTCGAGCCCTCTTTCACTCCAAGATGCACCAAAGAACCCGACTCGGTTGCTGGCAACTGGATATCGGTCACGAGCTGAACAACACAACCTTTAATGCGAGGGCCTTTCTCACTTTGCTCAGGCTGGCCAAACGGTTCCGTTCCGGGGGCTGGTGGCAAATCGAATTGCTGGGCAGACGCTAGCCTTGACTGAGCAAAGCAAAATACGCTGGCAAGGCAAACCAAGCAAACGGCCAAATTATTCAGACGATTCATCATGTGATTCCCCAGGCGACTTCGCTATGGCGACGTCACGCACGGATTTAGGGTTTTCATTAAAAGCGGAACAGGATTTTCGCACGGACAAAGTCAACTAAGTCATGCAAATAGGCGTACGCGATGCTGGATTTACCACAAGCAATTTTGGCACGTACCTCAGCCCCCACTTTAGGGTCGGCGATCGCCTGTTTGAATTCCTCTTGATCAAACGTAACCGTTAGCAAAACGGTGTTCCCGTCGGTGCCACGCACTTCAGCTGTCGAGGCAACATTCGCCTTAGTAAGTTTTCCGGTAAAAGTCTCTTCCGTCGCGGTGGCAAGGAAAAACTTCACGTCAAGCTCACCATCGGGTGAGTTGTTAATGGCTTCGCTAATATGCCCGAGGCGCTTTTCTGGCATCGCAACCTCGACGATCCATTCTCCCGTCGGATCAGCGATTTCCATCAGTACGTTTCCTAGACTAACTGGTCGGTCACGTAGTTTTTCATCAACCTTCCAGGTTATCACCTGCCCATCAAGGGGGCTCGTTATGGTCAATAACTTTTGTTTCTCATCAAGCAATTCAAGTTCTGCCTGAAGCGTTACCAATTGTTTGTTGAGCTTCGCCAGCCGGCCAGCCTTTTGCTGCTTCTCGCTAGCGGTAAGGTTCCCCTCGATCGTGTCCCGAACGAGCGTGCTTCGTTCGGTTATGATTTCATCGAGTTGGCCTCTTGTTGCAGTGAGATCTTTTTCGAGATCCAAGCTTTCAAGTTCAACGAGGGTTTCTCCCCTCGCAACTGTCTGTTCGTGCTTGACGAATACTTTTCTAACATTGCCGTTGATGCCGGCAAAGACGTTGCGCTGTTCTGCCGGGCGAAGTTTTCCGTCCCCTTCCAACGTAAAATCCTTTTGCATCAAAAAAGCAGCCGCCATCAGCCCGACAATCGTGGCAGTAATCAAGACCGTCTTGGGCAAAGTCCGACGGCGGAAAATCCACATTGATTTACCAATCGCCTTCCACAACGGCATGAGGAAGATTCCCTCATGCTCTATCGCGTTGGCGATTGCCGTGGTGCTGTGCGAACGAACCACATCAACACGTTGTGTAAACCCTTCCGCAAAACGGCTATCGACCATTTGTTCAACAATCAAAGCGCCGAGGACTTCACCAGCACGGTTATCGTGGCTTATTTCTTCGCCCGTGCCAGCAACGGCATCTGCTTCTGCTTCGCCGCGTCGGTCAATGAGCGGCAAAATCGCCATCGCTTTGGTTTGTGCCTCATCGACGTAAGCGTCGAGTGCTTTTTCAACTTGCGGAGCAAGGTTCGTTGTGTCGCCGGTGTACCAAACGTCTTCACCCGTCTTGGCAACAGCACGGGCGAGCTTCGTAAGCAGCGTGGCGACGTTCGACCGTTTGTCAAACGTATCTTGGCCACTGATTGCTTCAATCGTCGGTCGTTTACCACGACCAACGGCTACCGTTACGCGATCGGCACCGATGAGCCGACGTCCTTCGTTAGCGATCGAGTAACTTGCCTTGCGAACGTCGAGTTGCTCGTGAGCGGTGCGGGTGAAGGACTCAAGCTGCTCCCAGAGGGATTGCTTTTCGGCAAGATGCGATAGACGGCGCGATCGGAGGTAGTCGCCAGCCAATTGACAAGTCTGGCGTAAAAAGCGGAGGTAACCTTGTTGCACTTGGGTTCGAGCGCCCGGTCTCTGAAAAATTTCAACAACCCCTTGCGCCCCTTGGTCATTGTGCATCGGAGCCAGCACCAACAAAAAGTCAGTCGCATTGGCGGGGGCATGTTCATCGGCGTCGGCACCGACGATCAAGCCATCGCTCGAAAAACCTGAGTTAGGAGCAACGATATCCCCATCGGTTTCTCGATCGCCATCGGCAGCCGAGATCAGCACGCGATGTAAAAGACGGCCATGTTGTTCTTGGGCAATCGGGTTTTCGATCAATCCGGTTTCACGCAAATTGATTTGGTAGGCAAGTTGCAAAACGCCTGCATCGGAAACGGTCCAAACAGCCCCACCAACAGCGGCAAGTGCCGAGACAACCCGTTTGAGAAATTCTTCGTAATAGCGGTCGGGCTCAATATCGGTACGCGAAAGTTCACCGATCTGCTGAATGATCGTCTGAATTTCACGTTTGGCGCGCTGGACCGCCTCATCATTGATCACAGCACCCGCTGGCCTTGAACCGGTCGGAGTCGATGTACCGGCAGCCTCATCGCTCGGCTTTTCGGTCGAACGGGGCGTTTCGGGGGCGTTGGTGTATTCGGAGCTGCTCACGGGAACTCAATTGTATCGCACAATCAGGGGTCAGACCCTCAATTTTGTACAGGGAAATGCGTTATAAAACCGGAGTTATCGACATGATCCGGAATCGAATACTTGTCGCCAAACTTTTGGTTAAAATGTGTCGATCAGGTGTTTTGTAAGGAAGTTGTGTTAAGAGCATGTACCGAAATATCTGCTTCTTGGCGAGACATCTCACTGGCCCCCTACCGAATGGGCTGGTATGATGTTTTATTCCGCCTGGGTGGAAGCTGTGCTTTACGGCTGTCCGCTTAAGGT
>CAYGQU010000357.1:0-3753 GCA_964352045.1 uncultured Planctomycetaceae bacterium | reverse complement strand
CGATTTGGCTTGATGCTCTGCGCTGGCGTCTCGGTGCTAACAACCGTCGGGATTGTTTTTGTTTTACTTTTTGAAGCTTTGCAATTCTTTGCAGTGGTTTCGCCTCTTGAATTTCTAACCGGAACTAAGTGGACCCCCTTATTCTCGGAGAACAAGCACTTTGGCATTTTGCCACTGTTTTGTGGCACGCTTTTAGTCACCCTCGGTGCGATTTGCGTGGCCGCGCCGATCGGACTTGGTGCGGCTATCTATCTGAGTGAATACGCTTCGTCTTTGGTCCGAGAAATCGTCAAACCGGTACTCGAAGTCTTGGCGGGAATCCCGTCGGTCGTATTCGGTGTGATTGCCGTGACAACTGTCTCGCCAATTGTGCGTCAGATATTTCATTCTGACAGTATTTTCAATGCTTTGAGCGCAAGTATCGTGGTTGGATTCATGATCTTACCCATGATTATTTCGCTCAGCGAGGATGTGCTCCGCTCGGTGCCGCGCGACCTAAGATCAGCTGCCTATGCTCTGGGTGCGACAAAGCTCGATGTCACGGTGCGTGTTGTTGTTCCTGCAGCGATGTCAGGAATCATGGCTTCGTTCTTGCTGGCGATTTCAAGAGCTGTTGGCGAGACGATGGCTGTGACCCTAGCCGCAGGAGCGACTCCGAAAATGACGCTCAACGTACTCGATAGCGTTCAGACGATGACCGCCTATATTGTTCAGGTCAGCGCCGGTGATACACCCGCTGGATCAATCGAATACCGTTCAATCTTTGCTGTTGGATTAGCTCTCTTTGTTACCACCATGACAATCAATATCGTTGCTCAATGGATTCTAGGACGCATGCGGGAGCAATACGAATGAGTCTTAATAATACAAAAGAGTCGACAAGCCTAGAACGACGAAGAAGTTATCTCGTGTCGGATGCCTTTGGTTGGCTATGTGCCTTGGCAACTTTTATTTGCATCGTGGCACTTCTGGGATTGCTCGTGCAAGTTTTTATCGAAGGTTTGCCTTGGCTTAGTTGGAATCTCATTAAGTCTTTCCCTTCACGCAAGCCTGAAGAAGCTGGTATTTGGGCTGCGCTAGCAGGTAGCATTTGGTTGATTGTTATCACCACCTTGATTTCAGTTCCGATTGGCGTTGGTGCCGCGGTTTATCTTGAAGAGTATTCTGCAAACAGTCGGTGGCGTAAGTTAATACAACTCAACATCGCCAATCTAGCAGGAGTCCCTTCGATTGTTTATGGAATCTTAGGGCTTGGTCTTTTTGTGCGTGCGATGTCGTTACAACGAAGTATCCTTGCGGGTGCCCTTACCTTGTCGTTGGTCGTGCTACCAATCGTTATCCTGGCAGCTCAGGAAGCGCTTCGCTCAGTCCCTAGCACCATCCGTCAAGCGTCCTACGCCTTGGGGGCAACCCGTTGGCAAACGGTTTGGTTTCAAGTCCTGCCGGCAGCCCTGCCAGGGATTATGACGGGCATTATCCTCGCTGTTGCTCGTGCCTTAGGCGAAGCCGCACCACTTGTCATTGTTGGAGCGGTCACTTTCATCACCTATACGCCCCAATCTTTGGGCGACAAATTTACCGCTCTTCCGCTACAAATATTTAACTGGGCTTCACGCCCCCAAGAAGAATTTCATGGACTCGCTTCGGCAGCGATTATTGTTTTGCTAGGTGTTTTAATTGCTTTAAACGCCGGGGCTGTCTATGTTCGCTCTCGTTACGGTCGTAAAATTAAGTGGTAAGCACTTGGCTATTTAAGCTGCCGGGCTACCACGATTGTTCGCAAGGATAATTCGCAGATGAGTACTATGACGAATCCAACGAACCCCGCTATTCGCCCGCCAAAAATGCAACATACGCGCACGGTACGAACGGCTGATGAGCTTGCCGATGCGCCATCAAAAATCGAAGTTAAAAATCTTGATTTCTATTATGGTGCACAGCAAGCACTTTTTGGAATCAACCTAATGGTTCCCGAGAATTGTGTTACTGCCTTTATTGGACCTTCGGGCTGTGGCAAAAGTACGCTACTTCGTTGCATGAACCGAATGAACGACATGATCGATGGCACTCGTCACACTGGTGAGTTAATGCTCGATCGCCAAAGCATTCATGGCTCTAAAGTTGATGTTGTTGAACTTCGTAAACAGGTTGGCATGGTTTTTCAGAAGTCAAACCCCTTTCCTAAAACGATTTTTGAGAACGTCGCTTATGGTCCCCGCGTTGCTGGAGTCAAAAACAAGTCACGGCTTTATGAAATTGCCGAACGCTGTCTAACGCAATCAGCCTTGTGGGATGAAGTGAAAGATCGTCTTGACGATTCGGCATTAGCACTATCGGGTGGACAGCAACAGCGTTTGTGTATCGCACGTGCTTTGGCAACAGATCCCAAGGTGCTACTTATGGACGAACCAGCCAGTGCGCTCGATCCTGCATCGACTTCTCGTATTGAAGATCTTATCTTTGAACTCAAAGATAACTACACCATTGTGATCGTTACTCACAATATGCAACAGGCGGCCCGCGTTTCGGATCAAACCGCTTTCTTCTTTCAAGGCAAGCTGGTAGAGGTTGGCGCAACGAACCAAATTTTCACAAATCCCGGCGAAAAGCAAACTGAAGACTACATTACTGGCAGATTTGGCTAACCAGTATTAACGGCCTCTCAGTTATAGCTTTTACATTGAAAACAATATTTACTTAGTAGCATGACCAAGCATTTTGAACGCGACCTCGAATCACTTGAGCAAGACTTGCTATCGCAGTCTTCGATGGTCGAAGAAATGATCCGGATTTCCTGTCGTGGTTTGTGTGATCGCCGGCCAGGCGTTTCGGCCGAACTTGTCGAACGCGAAGACCATATCAACAAACGCGAAGTTCGAATCGAAGAAGAATGCCTCAAAATGTTGGCGCTACATCAGCCAGTAGCCGTTGATCTGCGTCGAGTCTCGACCATCCTCAAAGTGAATGGCGATCTTGAGCGTATTGCTGACCTAGCTGTTAACATTGGCGAACGTAACGACGCCTTGATCCTCCACCCAACCTTGCCACTTCCTAGCTTTTTGGAACCCATGGCAGAGGCTGTAATTGATATGGTCCGAGACGCTCTCGATGCTTTCGTTGATTCTGATTCGGATACTGCTCGTAAAGTGTGCCGCCAAGATGATGTTGTCGATGCTTATAACCGTCGAGTTATTGATGAAGTGTACGACATTGTCAGTGTGAACCCAAATGATATTGGGCCAGCCTTGCACCTTTTTTCAGCTTCACGTCACATTGAGCGCATTGGCGATCATGCGACGAACATTGCCGAAGACGTAATTTATTTGGTCGAAGGTGAGATCATGAGGCATAAGCATCAAGACCAAACGCCGCGTAATAATTCATCTGGTTACTAAATTCAAATTGCTAACGCCTGTTTAGCTTGTATCCTAAAGAGGATCGTTGTTAAGCAATCATTGGACCCGACCCATGGCCAAAGCTTCGATACTTATCGTAGAAGATGACCGCTCACTTGCGGACGTGCTTGATTACAATCTTAAACAAGATGGCTACGACACGTTCGTAGCCAACGATGGTAAAGAGGGGCTAATGCAAGCCAAATTGCGTGGCCCCGATCTTTTGGTATTGGACTTAATGCTTCCGGGCATCGATGGATTAGAAATTTGTCGCCGCCTGCGTGCCGATCCCGTGACGCAAGACACGTTGATCCTCATGCTAACTGCCAAATCGGAAGACACAGACGAAGGTGTCGGT
>CAYGQU010000356.1:0-3758 GCA_964352045.1 uncultured Planctomycetaceae bacterium | reverse complement strand
GTCGTGATCGTCGGGAATTGTCACACATGGACGCTCGCGAAATACGTCCCGAAATTGAAGTCCGAATTTCAGCCACGCTGCGGTATGTTGTCGGTGATCGTACGATTGATCGCCGGCAAAAAATACTAGGTCGGGGTCCTGGATGTTGATGTTACGTAGATAGTTTGGCCGTAGCCCGCGGTCATTGCTCGAATTGCACGATAAGGCAGCGACCACAATCTCTCGCTTATTGACAGGATCCTTCCTCACCAAACCTTGGAATAGTGCCTCCTCTCCATGCCGGATGCGATAAGGTATATCGGATTTGCTATCCCAGTTCTCGATTCGGAACAATGCGGACCAGCCGAGTTCATTCACCTTCTCCTTGGCGATTTCCGTCCAGATACCGCTTCGCATGACCTCCAACCTAACCACACGATCTTCGTCCGGGTAAAGCGGGTACAATTGCGCCGAAAGTTTCAGTTCACCATTCGACACCGTATAGATACCAAAAGCGACCACTTGATCACGCGGCACACGTGTCTCGATAATCCGCGACGTGGGACGATTCCACCAGTCGTTCACACAGAGCGTGTCGAGTTTCTCGAAAGGGGCTTTCACCCAGTCTGACTTAGAATACTCTGCCGACTGGCTATGCCTAACACAGGTGAACATGATTACTAGCATTGTTAGAACGCATAGTAGACAATTAGCAAGCATACCTATTCCCGAGGACCTTAGCCTCATATAGCTCTCGTACGTCTGAGAAATACAAAGCGGCTCGCAGCCCGATGTTGGTTCGATTGTTTGGGTAGCGATAACTGTTCGAGTATGCCTTTCGATGCTCGCCATCTTGGTGCGCTTTCTACTTTTTGAGTTCTAGTTATTGATGGTTTACGTTTATGTAGTCTTGACTGATCGAGTGCTACTGTTAGCTTACGTGTCTTGGTCGGTTGTTCAGCGATTCCGCCGTCCTTTAACGGATGAGATTGTCAGCAGGAATGCAAAACATTCGCAATTCAAGTCGTTTTCTTTTGACTTTCACTTATAAATTGCCTTTATCTCTTCTCCGCTAGCGGTTCTCGCTCATCAATCACCACATTATCGCAGTGCTCAACTAGAAACAGGGGGCCATTTTTCTTAGGAGCGGGGTACTTGTCCGTAAGCTCCACAACATTATCTCGCCACACAAGTCCATCGACGCAGTAAGCGTTAAGCAGTGGCGTTCGTCCGAACACGCGAAATCGGTTCTCGGTTATCGTGATATTTTTGTTGTACCGACTCGTCTCTTTCTCTTCTCGTATTCCTGCCTTAACATCAATGATCGCCTTGCCCCATACACCAAATAAGCAGTTGTCAAAAGTGTTGCCTTGTATTTTGCAATCGCGTACGCCACCTTGTTCAAACCAGTGAAATGCATCGCCCTCGAAAAGGATCGCTGCCCCTGGGGTGTGAAAATAATTATTCTCAACAAGAACGGGGCCCCGACAGTTCAGAAGCATGCCGCGTGCTCGATTGTTCCGAATCGTGTTGTTGCGGATCACTACTTCTGGATACTCACGTACCTCAGCGATTGTGTCACCAATTCGCAGATGCTCAGGAACTCCTCCTTTGATCCAGATGCGTGTAAGTTCACTATTCATACGGCTCACTCGTGCAACTTGCTCTGTCGCGTAGGTGGTCATGCTTTTGGCACGCACAAAATCTATTTGTTTACCGGACGCAAGGAAATCGAATCCATGTTGCTGGCGGTGCATTAAGCGAACGACCAGTTCGTCACTCGCCAGTTGCTCAATCACCTGAGCATAGATGCCGTGAATGTTGGTTGCATCGTCTTTTTGATTTTCGAAAAGGTTATCCGATAGCACTATCGAACCGGTGCAATTAACGAAGTGGGTTGCATCCGCCGTTACGCTTATCATGCGTTTCCCTGAAGGCGTCACTCGGCAGTGATCTACTGTGACATCGCGCGAGCGTTGTGCAATCACCCCCATCCCGCCTGCGTGATTTATTGTTACTTCACGACACAAGATGGTATTTGAGTCGGAGATTGTAATGGCGGGGCATTGGCGGTGGTTGGGCCCAAAGACCAGCGTGTTGCCAGGGGTTCCTTCGAGCCCTGGTACCCTAATTCGTACCCTTCGGCCGCCAAGTTTCTTCGCCGGGTAACCGTTCACAGCACTAAAGTAGTAGTCACGGACCATGAATGCGGTCTCGCGTTTTTTTGTGTCGTATTCGAGAATATGCGAACTTCCGTAAACCAACTCCTTGGTGACAGAGGTCAGCGGAACAGTGGGGTCTCGTGCGTCCGTAAAGAGCAGTGTTCCACGATGCACCTTAAACGGGAATCCTTCTCGGATCTCGACTTCAATTCCGTCATCGTCGTAGGCAATGATCACCCCCTCGCTATGGAACGGACGCTTGAAGTCAATCGAGAAATTTTCAAGGACGATGTTTTGACACTGGTCGATAATGAAAGGATTAACATAGCCGTGGAAGAGAAACTCCGAGCCACCCCCATCGATAGTCAGCCCATTGAAGCCCGATAGCAAGAAGGCGATATGCTTTAACCCCTCGTCGTTGTTGCTAATAAAGAAGTACGCTTCCTTAGCAGCGGTAGGGAAGAAGTCATAAGTGCCACGCGAAAAAACGAGACGTGCGTTCTGAGCTTGGCGACACGCATCAATCGCGTCCTGTATTGCAAGGGTGTCATCCTTGCCATCGTCGGGTGCTGCGCCGTAGTCGGCGACACTTATCTCAATACCTAGTGAGGTACTGGTGAGATACGCGGATAATACGCAGGTAAAGATGAGCAGTTGTACCCGCGTCAAAAAAAACATGGTGTATTCGATCAAGGGGATATTCCGGTCGCTGGTCTGGTGATGTGGAATAATGACTAAATCGCCAATATTGGTAGTGAAGTCCATCAGGGAAGTCGACATGCAGATGAACTTGTCTCGAACGTGGCTTTTATAAAGAAGTCATCACTCGACTTTGGCATTCATCGGGTCAGGTTGTCTATTTCGGTGATGTTCTTGCAATTGTGCGTCTCGACTTGTGAACCGGCGTCGCTCATGCCGCGGATTTGTCGCAGAAGGGCATGTCTGTTAGAGTCGGTCGATTGACTCAAAGAAGTCTGGTTTCCGTCGATCTCAAGCCCAGTTGTAGAGGACACGAAAATACTTGGCATCGCGCTGTCAGTGATAACGTTGTCAGCGATCTTGATGTTGCGATGCGCTCCTTTCGGTGCAAAGCTACGATCGGTTCCCCTTGCATAGACCGCGATGCCAACGCTTCCGCAACTCGTAATGGTGTTTGCTAGAATTCGCACATTTGAGGCAGATCCCGCCTCTAACCAGTATGAATCTGGCGCAATTCTGATGGCTTCTGATCTGCAATCTGTCAGCAGATTGTTACGGATCTCGCAATCTCTAGCTTTAATTATAATCCCACGCGATCGAACGTGTCCGAAGTCGCATTCGGCTACCACTGCACCGCGTCCCTGCCGTTCGAGTGAAGAGATAAGCGATCCTTTCGGCTGATCTATCTCACGATTCAAACGAATAGCGTAAGCAGTCTTTAGATGCCCACCTTCTTGGTTTTTAAATCTAGGATGAAGATTCAAAGAAGCTATGAGCGTTTGATCTTCTGGAGAAATATCACCAAGCTTACGAACCGAGAGGACACGGGCTCCCGGTGCATCACCGCCGTTGGGTTTAACCAATTGCACTTTGTCTCCGACTGCTATGTCCATCGTCTGCATTGCGATGACTCGTAGA
>CAYGQU010000355.1:0-3774 GCA_964352045.1 uncultured Planctomycetaceae bacterium | reverse complement strand
CGATGCCGAACTGACCAAACGGTGGCACGCCGAGGTGGCCGACATGCGCGACCGCATCAACGGCATGCGACATCTCTTGGTGGCAAAACTAGCCGAACATGGCGCCCCTGGCGACTATTCCTTTATTGAAAAACAAAACGGAATGTTCTCGTTCTCTGGCCTAACGAAAGAGCAAGTCAGCAAATTGCGCGAAGAGCACTCGATCTACATCGTCGGCTCAGGCCGGATCAACGTCGCGGGCATTTCGGAATCGAATGTAGATACGCTTTGTGCCGCGATTGCAAAAGTCGTTTGAAAGAAAGTGAACAACGAAGACACAAAGAGAAGCACGAATGACGAAATCGAAATCAACCACAGCGACACGGCGAGCACGGCGAGCACGGCGAAGAAAGAATTGAAAGAGAAAAGCCCCGGTAGGGGCGACAGTATGTAGCCAGGGGCGCAAGCCCCTGGGCCAATGTCTTTCAGCTGAATACTGATCACTAACTGGTAATCGCTTAATCCGCCCCATGCCGGTTACTCGCCAGCTTCTTCTTAATCTCCCCCTTCAAGCGATCAATCACCGATTGCTTATCGGTGTTCTCAAGAATCCGCGAGACGACTTGCTTCGGTCCATCCGAGCCCCAGCTGCCACCCTGTTCAAAGTAGTATCGTGCCGCTTGGCCGACGAGGTAGCTGCCGTAGCCGGCGGCCGCGCCTTGGGGTAACGCCGTTAGCACCGTACTACCGCCGAATGTGACACCTTTGAAAAGAGATGAACCCAAGCTGACTGCTGCTTCGCCAAGCATTAACCAGCCAGCTGCCTTAAAGATAGAAATGACAAGGTCCTTCGCGTTGGCCGTCGTAATCGGAATGCCATAGACCTGCGCTAGAGTAGCGACCATGGCGACATCAACCGCCATGCCACCGCCGACATCGGCTACCGGCCAAGGGGTCCATGCAACGGCCAATGCCTTGGTGATCGCATAGCTCCAAATTACCTTGTCAGCACTTTTTGATCGCATCCGAACCCGTAGCGCAGCGACGCGGTCGGTCCGATCCGCGGCATACATCGCGGCACTCAGTGCGACGAGCGCTTTGCCTTCGTCGGAAAGTAGCTCAAGGATTCGGGCCCGAACCTCTTCAATTTTTGGCGATGGTTTTCGCCATTCGCTTTTCGTGCTCCCGTGCGGTTGTTCAACGAGATACTCCATTTCCCGCGGATCGGCCGACGCGAAAATCAGATTCGCTTTGCCACCAATCAAATCGGCGACCCGAGGTTTGAGAAGTGATTGCTTGAGCGACTCAAGCTCGGTGTCGGTGTAAAGATCGACCTTGTTCAGCACCAAGATGATCGGCTTATGGCAACTTGCTATTTGGGCTAGTGCGTTATGCTCGGTTTCATTCAGATCCGAATCGGTAACAAAGAGCACGACGTCGGCTCGCTCGGCCGCATCGCGTGCCATATTGGCCCGTGCTTCTCCCTCGACTTCGTTGAGGCCTGGCGTATCGACCAGCACGAGCTGCGAATTTTCTAGTCCCGGCAGGACGGTCGCTTCGGCGTCCCCTTTTTTCCAATCGAGCCGCCAAACTTCTTTGGTCCAACCACCTCGAACATTGACGTTGGATTTCTTGCAATTGGTTTCGTACTGGCCTGCAAGGGCATTGATCAAAGCACTCTTGCCGGTGCTGATCTCACCAAAGACGGCCACCTCGACCCGTTCGTTGCGAAGTTTTTCGGCAAGGTCTTGTAATTCGCGTAGTTCGGCACGCAGCGCATCGCGTTCAGTCGAATGGCTTCCCTCGACCTGGACAATCGCGCGCTCGACGCCCGCAAGGGCAGCTTGTATTTCGGAATCGTATTGCTTCGGTTCAGTCATTAACTAGGTAAGATCCGCTGTGCGGACCGTTCTATACGGCCTAAGTTACAATTATCTTTTATCAACTGACTACTGCTCACAACAACTACTGCGGTTCGCACAGCGGACCCTACGTTTATTTGGTCTCAATCTTATTGCGCCCAACGCGAACCAGCTTCCGCAACTCTTCCGGCTTTGTAACAAACGCCCATTCGTTGCGAGCCATTTCAGCAAGTCCCCCGTCGAGTGGCTGCATTTCATTACGATAGTACGCTTTGAAGATACGGCCAATCCAACGCGTCAAGAGCGCCTGCACGGCTCCTTGAAGTAAGCCGCCGGCGATCCAACCAATGCCTGGTACGGTTTTTAGGACTGATGCGATGGCTGAGCCAAGCGCCGGTGTCACGGCCGATGCCCCGAGCATGGCAATCAGATTCTTCCCCAATTGGGCAAGCATTTCTACGACCGTATCGACGTCGATTTTTTGTTTGTAAATTCCGGCAAGGTCAAGCACCATCTTAACGGTAACTGCACTACCACCAGCCAAATCCAAGAGCGGAATCGGGTTCGCTGCGGCAACGCCCCCGGCGGCCCACATGTAGCGGTCAATCACCCGATCAGCTTCGGCATCAATTGCCGCAAGGACGCGTTCCTTGGCTTCATCGACCAACCCACGTGACTGCATCAGCAAATTCGCTAGTAACAGGTCGGCACCATCTTTGCGGAGTATCTTAAGCAGCCTATCAGCAAGCGGTGAAATATCAGGCGGCACTTCGGCTTCGCCACGCTCTTCGGTGCCATCGGCTGCCACCCTCACGACGGGCCGAACGGTTGGACGCGATCGGACCGATACGACGTCGGCCGGATTTACCGATTCGGCTGCCTGTTCACGAATCTGATCGAGCAATTCTGCCAATTCGCGCTGACCGTACCAATCTTCTTTGTTGAGGCATAGAATGATCCGCTTTTCCATCGCACCAAGACGCACAAGCAAATCGTGTTCGTACGCTTTGATCGGGCCATCAACTACAAACAGCACGAGGTCGGCATCCTTGGCGGCGGCAGCAGCTTCGTTCGCACGCTCTTCGCCACGCACTTCGGCAAGACCAGGCGTATCGACGAGCGAAACCGAATCGGAATCGGGCCACGGCACGCTCTGTTCGTTCACAGTCGTCCCGCCGACAACGTTCGACTGAAACACCTCGCGCCCCGCCAAGGAATTTAATAAAGATGATTTGCCGCTGGATATTGTGCCAAAGGCGACGACTTCGAGCCGTTGCGATTGACGCTTCGCCTCTAGCTCGGCAACAGCTCGCTCGATCTCGGCACGAAGCTGGGGTCTTGCGTCGATCCCTTCGGCATACTCACGCCCCGAGGCAAGGTTATCGCCTAGTTCAGCCGAACGATCGCGTCGGGACATTTCACTCGGATTCAAAGCTCGCCGCTTGGCTAGCCGAGACTTGACGATCGTATTCTGCCACATTCGCCCCGCGCCCCAAAGGCAAAGCCCAAGCAGTATCATCGCCCCGATCGAAACCAACGCCAAGTAAAGCCAACCAACAATCGGGCTCCATTCCATGGCGGCGTTGTATTGCGCAACGACTTTTGGCGGTATCGTCAGCAAACCATAGCCAACCGCAACTAGGGCGACGACCAGCAAGAGACCACGGCTTGGTTTGCGAGGCAAAAAAGGCAAAGCGGTCTTGCGGGGGTAAATGGAGTGAGGCGAGTTATTTAGTTGCATTTAGTATAGTTTATACGTTCGCTCGCTTGATAGATTGGCTTCTCAGGCGTTTTTATTCGATCGAAACCACAAAGACACGAAGAGTACCGAGAAAATGACGATTTCAGAATCATAAATGCCGAAAAATAATCTACCACGGTGACACGCCGAGCACGGCGAAGAGAAGTGGTTCATTGCGGCTTCGTCATTCTC
>CAYGQU010000354.1:0-3775 GCA_964352045.1 uncultured Planctomycetaceae bacterium | reverse complement strand
CTGTGGACCCTACGCGGGCTACTTGCGTTATCACTTGCCTTTGATCGTGCCGCCCGACGATCCACCAAAGATGCGTGTGAAAGATCACTGGCACACTTGGAAGCAAGACGAAGGATTCTTGTTCTGCGATCATTGGGAGCACGAAGTCGTTAACAACAGCGATCAGATTCGTGTTGTCTTGATCGTCGACGTCTTTCGTCCGATGCCACCCGTTAGGGATTGGGTCAATCGCTTTATCACAAAAACGCGACTGCGTCGTCAATATGGCCAAAAAATTGCCAAGGGCCAGCAGCCGAATCTGTAGCGAATGGGGATCCCCCCCTAAACGGCGGTTGTGAATACTCCATGATGCGGTAGGTTGTTCTTATGAACCCTACCGCTTCTTTTTCATCCGTCTTGTACTCGACTTCGGTTAGTTTGCCGTACGGCGACATGCTCGCCGTGGCAGATGAGGCGGATCTCTTATTGTTGGCTTATAAAAAGCGGCATCGGTTCGACGACCAGCTGGCGCGTTTGCAAAAGCAACTGCAGGCAGAATCGCTAATTGACTTGCCAAAGGGCTCAGACGATTCGGCCCCTTTGTCGCAAGTTAGCGAAGAACTCGAAGCATATTTTTCAGGAGATTTAGAACGTTTCGAGACCCCCTTCCGACTTTTGGGAACAGAGTTTCAGCGCGCCGTGTGGCAGCAGCTATGCGAGATTCCGTATGGCGAGACACGATCTTACGCCCAGTTGGCCGCCAGCTTAGGCCGCCCCACCGCTTCGCGTGCCGTTGCCCGTGCGAATGCGACGAATCGACTTTCGATCATAGTGCCCTGCCACCGGGTGATTGCTTCGGACGGTTCGATCGCCGGCTATGCTGGCGGCGTGGATCGGAAGCGACGCTTGTTGGAGCTTGAGGGGAGCAGGCAATGCCGTAAGCCACTGTTTGATTGATGCCTAAAGCGAAGCTTTTGAAACCAATTCCAACCACGCATCACTCGGCGGGCCATACGGACGAAATTTTTCCGTTTGGCCCGTCTCGTCGTTGTAGAACAACGCACGGTGGACGCTTAGGTCGCTCGCAGCGGGACTGTCGATCAGATTGCTCGAATCGGCGGCAGACATTTGCAACGCGACGCGCTGAGCAAATTCGCGTAGCGTTTGTCGGTCGAAGAGCCTTGTGACGGAGTTGTACGAATCGCACCAAACGAGGGTGTGCACGCCAACCGCGGGGCCATTTTTGAGGATGTCAGTCAACTGCTGGTCAGGGCGTTTTGGTTCGTCGCTCGAACCGAAACTGTAGTCATCTTCTCGGCGTCGGAGTTCGCGTAGCCGGCCTGCATTATGAAGGATCAGGTAAATCGGAGCATGCTCTGCACCTTCGCCTGCCACTTCGCGGTTGCTAACTTCTTCAGCAACCGCCGCGATTACCTTAATGGTGCCAGTCGAATCGGCGAGCGTAATTTGGTGTGGCTTGAGTCGATTGGCAGCTAAGGCTTGGGTAACCTTCTGCCAAAGGCCATGGCTCGTTTCACCAGGACGCGAGGCGTCGAGCACATGCAGGCTAGCTTCCGATGCATCGCCCGATTGAGCGGCGGCGAGTGAAATCGTGGCGGTCGTGAGGATCCCCAGGGCCGACGGTTCGTCGGCACCGACGACGAGCAAGTTGGCGCCCGGATGGTTGCCAAGCTCGGTATGAGTTGGGGGTTTGATCGCCACGGCGGCGCCGAGCCAAGCTTGGGGGGGAAGCCTCGTGGGACGGACTTCGCTTCCCTCTTCAATGAGCTTGACGAGCGAAATGTTCGACAGCGGGTCAGCGGGGGCATTGCCCTCGAAAACAATCGTTTCGGGCTTAGGTAATTCGAGATGATGCCGATGTTCATCGAGCGCGTCGAGCCGCATCGCACGCTCACGGTCGGGAAGCCAAACGACTTGGAACGGTTCGTTAGCCGTAACCAAGCCATTTTGAGCATTGTAGATTGCTTCGCCCGGTCGGCTGAGGAAGCGGGCAGCGTTGTTTCGTTCGTCACTTAGAATCAAATGCGAATCAGCTTCACTGCATTCGAGCGCGACCCGAATCGCAATCTGGCCAAGCGTGCTGCGGGCTATTGAATAGGCGCCGGCGAGCGTTTGCGTGCCGAGCAAAACATGGATGCCAAAAGCACGTCCTTGGCGAACCAAGCGGTCCATCAGCAGGGCAGCTTCTTGGGCAAGGCGGTCATCTTCGACAAACAGTTCTTGGAATTCATCGACGATAAGAAGTGAGCGAGGTACTCGTTCGTCGGGGCGTGCTGCTCGGTAGTCGGCCAAGTTCTGTACGCCGGCGGCCCTGAATTTTTCACCACGTGATTTGAGTTCGTCATCCAGGCGTTCGAGCACGCTAAGCCCAAACTCGCGCTCGCTTTCAATCGCGATCACCTTGGCATGGGGTAGCCGGTGCGTTGCGTACGATTTGAACTCAACCCCTTTTTTGAAGTCAACCAGATAGAACTCGACTTCGCTGGGGCTATAGTGCATCGCAGCGCTTGTGACAAACGCGTGAAGAAACGTTGACTTGCCCGACCCAGTTTTTCCGGCCACGAGCAAATGTTGTGAGGTTCCTTTGCCAAGCCGAACGTTTTGCAAACGGTTGGCCCCGGCACGACCTATCGGTACGGTCAGCTCTTCGCCACAGGATTGGGTCCAGAGCGAATCCTTGGCTGGTTCGACGACCGAGAAAGGGACTTCAACCCGAACGGCATTCTTGGCTGCTTCGCCTGCTTTGCGGAGGGTTTCAACCATCACCTCAGCAGGTGGGACCAAAGCGAGCTTAAGTGGTAGCTCTTGGAACGCACGGTTCTGCCAAACAAATTGTGAGGTTACTTTATCCCAGTCGAGCCACGCCGCGTTCTCTTTTAGCTCATCGAGTTGGAATTCGTTCGGCAAGCGAAGCTTATTATCGACACCGATCAGGGTGTAAACGCCACAGCGGGGGCCACCCGTGACGAGGCTCACTAGCCGGCGTGCCGACGCTTCGCTGAAGTTCGTCGGAAAGCCAGCGATGACGAGCACCTGAAACGGCTCGGCCACCTCGCCCGCCTGCGCGTTGTACTCATGAATCGTTTCGTATTCGCTCCGCAAGTACTTCTGGAGCACGACTTCCATGTGATTCGTAAGTCGCGCAAGCTGTTCGTCGATGTCACGTTGCTCGCTCCAAATACGCCCCGCGATAAGTTGCTCGTCGCTATCGGCAAGGTGCATGAAAGATTGAAAGTTATCACCCAGCCCAATCGGATCGAGAATCGTGAACCGTACTTTTCCCGGTGGCATGGCAGTGATCAATCGCAGCATCATTGTTTGCAGTAGCCCGACGCCGACTCCCCTGCCCTGCCCTGTTGCGGTGAGTAACAGGGTTGGCGTTTCGGCAAGCGTCATCAGCGCCGGGATTTCGAGTTTTGTCTCGGGTGGCGTTAGACGAGAGTCTTCGGAAATGCCGTGGTCAATCTTGTTGAGATCCAGCCCTAAGCTACCGAATGCAATGGCAGGGGTGACTTCCGATGGTTTAGTCCAATCAGCGTAGTCGGTTTGCGAAAAATCAGGAAAAAGTCGTTGGCAATCGGCTCGCATATCGCGAAGTTCGGCCCGTATGTCGTCGTAGCTGGTAAGCCAACGCTCGAACATTTTTTGCCAAGCTTCGTTGTAGCTTGCTTGCGAATTTTGGTTTGATTCATCGTGCTCTTTCTCGGCTTCTGCCAGTGCCAGATCGCGAGTTCGAGCCAGTTTGGCAAGTCGTTTATCGTGATTCGATTCGAGG
>CAYGQU010000353.1:0-3782 GCA_964352045.1 uncultured Planctomycetaceae bacterium | reverse complement strand
AGTTGTTGCCGACGCGAGTTCTTCTTTCTGATCAGAATCAAATAGCTGTCGTGTGAGGGTTGCTTTGCCAGTCGCAACATCTATTTCGACGCCGTAGTGGGTTCCTGCCTCGACTAAATCGAAAGCCAATATCCCGCCTTCCGAATCAATTTGCACATCAGCTTCCAGACACAAATCACCCACCCAATGGGAACCAATGTTGCTAAAGTCACTCATTTTCTGCGGTCGGTTCGTAAACTCTTTTGCCGAATCAACTTGTTCTCTTGTAAGGCCTGAATTGTAGGCAACGTAATCGGTGATTAGTGCAGGCTGGAGATTGATCTCTTCGAGATTCATTTTTTCTTGCGAGGCAAGTATTTTTCGCCAAACCGCGTCATTGGGAATCGTATGCTGATAACGTAGCCACTTGGTTTCGGCAGTGGCTGTGCCTCGATAACTCTGCTGAACGTTTTTGCCTTTAGGTTTTGTTTCGACTTGCCATGCTTCGTCTTGCGATTGCCAACGCAGTGGCCAACCAGCCGTAAACAACGAAAATGGATCGCGATTCGTGTCGTGTACTAGTTGCCTTAAAGCAAGGACTTTGTCAGCTGGCTTACGCTCGATTGTGTAGGCCTTATTTTCCCCGTCGGTTTTAGTGAAAAGATCTCCTTGGTAAATTCGTAACGATTCGTTGGGCAATCCGACGAGGCGTTTGATGTAGTTCGCTCGGGCGTCTCCCGGGTATTTGAAGACAACGACATCCCATCGCCTCGGATCGGTAAACGAGTAGATGTACTTCCGGACGACGATTCGGTCGCCACCGTAATTCGTTTGCTCATTAACTGGGGGAGTTCCTTTGGGTATTGCATCCGCTAGTCCGTCGCTGCGAAACGGCATAACATAGCCACATTCAGGACAAGTCCCCGCGACACATTGTTTGCTTTGAATCGTTTCACGAACTTCGGAAGGAGACAATTTTTGCCCATTGGATTTTTTGACAACGCTTAACTGTTGTCTAAACTCTTGGATTTTTTCAGCCGATTCGTCACTAGCATTCACTTTGAATCGCTGATCGCACTCGGTGCAATACACATCCATGTGACGACCCATGAGTGTCGGGGCCATCGAGCCAGTTGGAATAACGAATTGTTCCGCTTGAAACGTACGTATCATAAACGCCAAGACAAACGCAACGACCAAGGCGTCAATCGTTTCACGTCCACCACGAGCACTTCGGTTCGGCACGGGTTGGCTTGCTGCTTCTACTTCGGCAGGCGTACGAGGATTGCCTGCTACCGTGGCATTTTCCTTATTTGTATTGTTTGGTTTAGCCATCGAATGGTTTCGCGGTTCGGTTGATAAAGCAGAAGTGGAGACAGCGGAATGGAAATGATAAACGAGTTAGCGGACAACACCAATAATCGAACGGCTTGGCACTCCGGCGGGAGCAGCCCAATTTCGACTATCCTGCGACACAGGTGGATTGTCGCCCAAAACGAACCATTCGTCAGGCCCTAATTGCCAAGTATCGCCGTCGAGTTGATTGAAATCTTCGTAATAGACGTCTCGCCAGACGGAAAGTTCCTCGATTGTTGCTTGGCCCCCATTCGCTTCGATTTCTACTATCGTCGAAGCATTGAGTGCTGAGGAAGCACTATCGACTGCAAGCGAACCAATCAATTCCCCCTGGATTATAACCTTTGCCTCGCCATCGAAAGTAGTGCAGATCAAGTCAATTGTTTCCTTGTTTTGCAAGGCAAAAGAAGACTCCGTGCCGTTGGCCGTGAGGATCGTTAGTACCTGCCCTTGATTCAATCCCGCTGAAGTAGCAGAGAGAATGAACTCGGTGCCGCCGATCTTAAAATTCAGGATCGTGCCTGGTTTGCGTGTCACCCGGCACTCGATCATGACATCGGTGACCCCATGAACCGCCCGGCTAATCGCATGGTTTTGGGGCAGGTCATCGTTGAGGGGGAGCTTAAATACAAGTCTAGCTGGCAGGTCATCTTTCGCCATTGTGCTTAGTGATTGGAAATGCCAATTCCCGTTTGTGCGGCGCCAATCAGCTTGATTTGCTTCCCAAGCAGAATCGACTTCGGCAGATTCTTTCGCCAGAAGGATACGGGTGCTTTTTTGTTGCTCGAACTTTTTCGATAGCAATGTTTTGTTGATCCAAATGTCACCTCGTTGGATTCTAACCGAATCACCAGGTAGCCCAACAACACGTTTTAGCAGCAGTTGCTTAGCATCGAGTGGCGAACGAAGCACCACCACGTCCCAGCGTATGGGTCTGGTTTGAGGAATGATGCTCAGCCGTGCGCCGGCCAAATAGTGCGGTGCCATCGAATCACTTTGCACGACGAAAACAGTCTTCTTCTGTTTGTTGAAAGAGCCCGTCAGCAGCAACATAAGAACGATGGCACAAACGAAAAGCAAAGTCGCGTGCCAATGCTTTATTGAAGAAATTTTCGTCACCCTACTCGGCATAGCCGTTTGGATTGGACTCATGCCAACGCCAAGCTGATGCGACAATCTCCTTGATATCGGTCATCTTCGCGCGCCAACCAAGAATATTCTCAGCACCTGCTGGATCGGCAACCAACATTGGAGGATCCCCTTCGCGACGGTCGGTTTCAACCACTTTGATCGGCTTGCCGGTCACGGCTTCGCAAGCGGCAATGACTTCGCGGACACTTGCCCCGTTGCCCGTGCCGAGATTGCAACGGATCGCTATTGGTTCGTCAGCTTCGTCCAGCTTTTCAATCGCTGCGATATGGGCCAAAGCAAGGTCATCAACATGAATATAATCGCGAATGCAAGTTCCGTCGGGTGTATCGTAGTCGGTGCCAAAAATTGAAATGTGTTCGCGCTGCCCCAAGGCAACTTGCAATACGAGTGGAATTAAATGCGTCTCGGGTTGATGATCTTCTCCAATCGAGCCATCAGCAGCTGCCCCCGAGGCGTTGAAGTACCGTAGCGCTGCGTAACTCAAGCCATAGGCGTGACGATAATCCTTCATCGCTTCCTCGATGACGAGCTTGGTGAACCCGTATGGATTGATCGGCGCTTGCGGGTGATCTTCAGGGATGGGCACTACCTGAGGGGTTCCGTAGGTAGCGCAAGTGCTTGAGAAGACAAGCTTCTTTACGCCGGTCGCGCGCATCGCATCGAGCAACGACAACGTACCGACGATATTGTTTTGGTAATACTTCGCCGGGTCGGTTACTGATTCACCCACGAAGGCATAAGCGGCAAAATGCATGACCGCTTCGATTTGGTTGTCGGTTAGCAGCTTTTCAACCATCGGGCGATCACTTAAATCACCAACAAGAAGTCGCCCCGCTTCGACTGCCCCTTTGTGGCCATAAACCATGTTGTCAAGCACGAGCACATCGTGCCCCGCAGCGACCAATTGCTTAACCGCATGGGAACCAACGTAGCCAGCTCCACCTGTGACAAGAACTTTCATAATTCGGGCGACTCAAAGAGCCGTACTGTGAGGGTCAATGGGTGTAGAATAAGTGCCCCCATGATAGCAGGCAACGTATTGAGAATTGAGCCCCCTACCGAGCCTGCTGCGAGGCCCGATTTTCACTTGAAGTCCGTCGTAGAAACTCTTTGCTGACAGGCTAAAATCAATAACGACGCTGATTCGACCAGCGTACGAGTTCTCCGTTGTAGCCCTCATGCCAACGAACTTGGGGATAAAAATGCTCGGCACCAAACCAGCCCCAGCGAAAACTGGGCGACTGCTGGGTATGGCCATAGTGCCCCGCATAGGGGGCAACTCGATGGTCGTGAGA
>CAYGQU010000352.1:0-3810 GCA_964352045.1 uncultured Planctomycetaceae bacterium | reverse complement strand
GTACTAGCCTACTATGCGGGCCGAGAGCTGCTAGAAGTTGCTTGAGCCTCACAAGAAAATGATTGCAATAAAAGCAGCTGTCCTTACTGAAATATCGAAACAGGGTGCAACGGAAAAGTTTGCAAACAAGGGCCTACTGCATCTGCCAGTTCGAGTTAAGCGAATCTGTCTATGAGTCCTGTTTTTGGCTTGGCCAAAGTTGCAGGTAAGCATTTCGTGAGACAAGAAAGTCGAAAATTCTTTTTCTAGATGATTGATAAGAAGCCGCTAGAAGGGAACCTTGACCCTGTGGATTGCGTCTTTGTGTTTCATGGGTTTATCTGACCGATCGGATTGGTTTCTAATATCGGTTTGTTCCCAAAGGGCTGTCTGATTTTAACTGCCTAAGAATCGTACATTCGTCCCAAAACGAGACACCCCAAGATCAACCTGATTACAACGAATTGATAGATATAACACCGTACGCGATGAGTAAGAAATTTGTTTTATATGAACAAAAAGCCACTAACATCGCCTAGTACCCTATTTTCAATGATTTTTATGGCCATATCCGATTTTGCTAGCGAGTTGAACTTGGATATTGGCACAACGATTGCTTTTAACTGCCGCGTAACCCTGCGAACTGCCAACACGGACGCCGCCACGGCTAACCGCAGGTCCTCCTTCAAGGCCAAGGATATCACGAATTGCTCGTGTGGCTTTGAAGGTCACCCCCTTAGACGTTAGGGAAGTAAGGATTCCTTCTCTTAGTACGTCGAACTCTCGGAAAGAGGAGTTCATTATTATGAAGAAGCTAAACACCCAAAACTTGGACCAACTGAGTGACGAAGCGTTAGTTGCGCTGCACCGAGAACAAACGGAGCAGAATGGCTCGGCCAAAGGTACGCAACAACCCTACATAGCCGCGTTGATTAAACGATATGAACGGGAGCTTTACAGCTTCCTCAGTCGCTACCTGGGTGATGCCACGCTGGCAGAAGATGCATTTCAGGCGACTTTTCTACAAGTTCACCTCAAAAGCCACCTGTTTGACCCCAAGCGGAAGTTCCGTCCTTGGCTCTACACCGTGGCAACGAATCGGGCAATTGACCTACAACGCCGAAACAAGCGTCACAAGGCAGTGAGTCTCGACCAGGCGAACCGTGTTGATCAAGCTGAGGTTGGGTCGCTGGCAAATTTACTTCCCTCTTTTGCCCCAGGTCCTGGCGAACGCTTTGAGTCTTCTGAGCGTAGTGAATGGGTAAGGCGAGCCGTTGAAACACTGCCTGAACCGCTTCAGGCAGCTGTGAATCTGGTTTACTTCCAAGGCCTCAAATACCGAGAGGCTGCGGCAGAACTTCATGTACCTGTTGGCACGGTGAAGAGTCGTCTTCATTCGGCTGTAGGCCGCCTAGGCAAGCAGTGGGATCAATCGAACCCCTACAACAGAACCTAACGTTGTCAGATGGGGTGCGGGTTTTCCCACCGACTAGCTCGTGGCCCCCAAGTCGAAGTAAGATAGAGAAACCGATCCCGTTGGTTCAACGCCCCGTTAGTAGGCGTCATCAACGGGATCTTTCCTTAGCTCCGACCTCGGTTCTATGCGTGACGATCGTTCTATGTGCGACGATTCTATAGGCGACGAAGAAGAGCTAATCCGCTACCATTTCGGCGAGATGACCAAAGCTGAATCGACGCATTTCGAGCATCGCTTGGCCAATGAGCCTGGACTAGAACGACGATTAGAAAAACTACGTGACTGCCTTTCGTCGGCAACTCGTCATGAGAACGCTAACGCCGATGATCAGGATTCTAATCTTTGTGCGCCAAAGGGCCTTGCCGATCGAGTTGCCGACTCTGTGGCCGACCTTCGACTAGAAGATCTTCACGCAACTCCCCACGATGAATCGGCAACCGATAAGACACCTTCGCATCCTTGTCGGTTTTCATTTCTTGATGCCGCTGCTGCGATCTTTGCGATAGGTCTTATCGCGTTGCTTGTTTCACCATCGCTATTAGATAGCCGCGAGGCAGAACGGCGAATTCAGTGTCAGAACAATCTAGCCAAGTTGGGTAGGGCGTTGCAGCATTATGCGTTTGACCATGGCAAACAGTTTCCTTACCTTCATCCCTATGAAAATGCCGGGATGTTTACGGTTAGTTTGGCGGAATCAGGTTACTTATCCTCGGAGAATCTTCAGCAACTAGTTGTCTGTCCTGCTTCGCGATTAGCAGATGAGATCATGAACCGGACGGCGATTGTTTGGGTTCCTTCGCGGTACGAATTTCAGACGTCTCCCGCATTGCTTGCCGAACGAGCTAAGCAGTTTATGAGTGGTAGCTATGCTTACCGAATTGGTTATTTCGAGAATGGCGTGTACTTACCGGTAGAATACCAAGGTGACTCGCGATCCCCTTTATTGTGCGATGCCCCGGCACCAAGCTGTGTTAAGCAAATGAGTCCGCACCATACTGCGGGCCAAAACATTCTGTTCCAAGATGGCAGCATAAAATTCCAAACAAGCTGCCAATCACCCTGTCGGCAAGATCATCTCTTTCTTAATCACGATGGCCAAGTTGCCGCTGGGCAAAGCTGGCAAGACGCCGTTCTGGTCCGCAGTGAAGTGACTCCTTGGCCATTTTCGACGGTTGACTACAGAAAGTAATCTAGTGGCCGTTTAGCACCATACTCATTATCCCGAGTGTGGTTTTTTTGCATCATAACATGCCAATAGAATTCACTTCTGCTGGCTTGCAATCTCGCGATGCGCCTTGTTTAGAAGGGTTTTAGCGGTTCTGGTCCGCAACTCCCTACTCCACTGGCATCGGAGTTGCTTTCTCTTTCTAGCAGCCTTCCCCCTGTGTTTTCCGACTCGGTGCTCGAGCCTGTGTCCCCTCGGGCTCGAGTATCACGTTGGTTTCAATCTCCTTTCAATTACTTAGTCGATGCACGCACGCGAATTAGTAGAAATTGCTGGACTCGCTTCGTTTCATAGCGATTCGTTAATCAAGGCCTCGGACGAATTATGCGACGATGCGATGGCGGAGTATTGGATTGCATCGCGATGCCGACTCGATCATTGGGGCCGATCGCTTCGTTCCTTGGCTCATAGCGAAACAATTTCTATCAATTCGGGCAATGATGAGCTACTTGAACTAGCCGAAGAAATTATTCTTTCAGGAATCGCTACTAGGAACCTTACTGCCATCTGCTTTGCTCATGACACCTATCATCAACGGAACGAGGTCACTAGCATCGCAAGAAATTTATTGGACGGCCATCGAGAAGCCCAAACGCGATTACTCAAATTAACCCAAGCTTGGTGGGCGCGTGATTCACCCAAAGCTCGGCATCTTAGATCCCTGATTATTCAAGCCGAACATTGGAGCGACATCTTTTTGGCATATATCGGCCAAAGCGTTAACGTCGAACGTTGGGCTTACGATGCAAGTCGTGTCCGAGAGTTTGCCTACGATTCGCCTAAGCACACGGGTCGAACCTCGAATAGTGCTTGGCAACTTCTAGCGGTTTCGATTCGAGCTAATTTCGCAACCGCCTCGCAACCTGCTTGCCAAGGTGATTTAAATCGTCGTATTGCGGGAGCAACTCTGAGCCTCTTTAGCACAAAACTGTTTGATAGCTTCGGACTCATGCAATCACCATGGATGTTACGAGCTGAACGGGCAAGCGAAGAGACGCTAGGCATGCTTGACCAGATGCTCGCTAATGATTTCGTGAATGATAAGTCGATAACGACTCCCCGTTGGCTTAGCAACAATTAAATAACCACATGAAACTTAAACCACAAAGCACACGAAGTAGGGCAAGAG
>CAYGQU010000351.1:0-3840 GCA_964352045.1 uncultured Planctomycetaceae bacterium | reverse complement strand
TTCGAACGGTCCTTCCTAAAACCTATTCTAGGGCCAGAAACGTAGACGTAACTTAACTAGCGTCGGCTTCATCGTCCGATGCGTCGTAGCCATACCAAACGTTCGCACTTTACAAAGAACGGGCTTAACTCCAGAAAGCTCGCAGATTACTTAATAAGTCATGCATAATACCAATCACCCCGTGTCGTCGGACTGCTTGTCTTCCAGTCGTCAATGGCCCATCTTTGGTATATCCAAGTATCGTAGAAATATGAAGGTTGCGTTGACAGCCTGGGCATACCTTGGGTGGAGGTTTCGTCTTTGTGCCAAATGGAATTCGGGCTTTGCACCCCGGACAGACGTACATAGTCCCCGGCTGACGAACCAGGAACCCCAGACCCTCATAAACAAATTGCCCTGCAGATTTCTCTTCCGCAGCTGTTGGTAGTATGTCTTTGGCGTCGGAAGAAAAATACAGCAAACAACCACAGTGGGGACATGGGGCGTCACCTAGAGGTTGAGAGGGCTCGAGCAAGACTTCTTGAAGACAGACAGGGCAGCGTTGAGGCTCGCCTTCCGGTGTTCGTGAAGAAATGTCCATGCCTCACCTATAGCATAATTGATTTGTGTTCAAAGTCTGTCGCTTACACTCATCGTAGAGGTCCAATAACAGCATAACCGCTTCTCAGATCCAAGTCCAAACGAAGATGTTCCAAGCGATACCCGATTCGAAAACCAGAGGTTCCAAACCTGCGTCGGCTTCATCCTCCGACGCTACTTAGGCATGCCCCGCTGAGGAGGGGCGTAAGCTCCTGCATTCGGCATCCGCTAATGGCGTCGTTGTTTCACGCCGACGCGGGTTAGCAAGGTGCGTTTCAGATGTGGTCTGCCCCTTTTGTTCCGCTAAGGGTGCCTCTTATCCTGAATCTTAGGCAAGGCCCTCGCCTATTTGGTCTCGGCGTTCCCCGCAGGCAGCTTGTAACAGCAGCTAACCTTGCATTTGAGGTACAAATGATGGATATAGAAAAAGACCCCGCTAGCTACGCCAACTAGCGGGGTCTTATACGAAACGCTTCTGGAAACCAAAGGGGAATTAGTGCCCGCCCCCAGGAGTAGTTAGCCTACTCAAAGCTTCTGCCGGTCCAAATGACCCGCTTTTTTGGCTAGGTGGATATTCCTCGAAGGTCTCAACAAATTTTGCTACCACAGTTTGGGCGGGAACAAATGTCCACATTTTATCTGCCCACCAACGGAAGTACATTTTTGATTCTCGCATAAACCGTTCGAAGGGATCCTGTCTGAGACTAATAACATAAGGCATGTTCACTGGACGCAACACGGAGTCAGCTAAGTTTCCTTCTTGGACTTGAAAGTGAATCTTCCAATCGTTGACTCGAACGGCGTTAAGATTGGCATTGTCATCGAAGTAGAATATCTCATGGCGGGGGCCTTCATCCACCTCCCCCTTAAAGAATGGTATGAAGTTGTAGCCATCGAGATGATTCTTGAAATTCTTGCCATTGGCTTGATGTCCAGTGAGCAACTTCTTCTTGACATCTGGGTCCCCTGCTGCTGCCACAAATGTTGGCATCCAATCCTCGTGGGACATGATTTCATTGACAATACTCCCTGGCTTAACGACGCCCGGCCAGCGGACGACGCATGGCACTCGCATGCCGCCTTCCCAAGTTGTCCCCTTTTCTCCATGAAATGGTGTGCAACCACCATCAGGCCAAGTCATTACCTCAGCACCGTTGTCCGTCGAAACGATTACAATGGTGTTCTCTGCGATTCCGAGGTCATCTAGCTTATTAAGCAGTTGACCTACGACCCAATCGAATTCTGCCATTCCGTCTGCATAAAGGCCATGCCCTGTCTTGTCCTTCCACTCTTCTGAAAGGTGAGTGAAAACGTGCATGCGTGTGAGATTATGCCACAAGAAGAAAGGCTTGTTTTCTCCGTTGGAGCGGTCGATGAAATCGAGCGAGTGCTTCAAAAGGTCTTTCTCAACATTCCTCATGCGTTCACGAGTCAGCGGTCCGGTGTCTTCAATTGTCTGTTTGCCGACTTTGCCAAACCGTGGGTCTACTGTCGCGTCATCCCTGTTACTTGCTTTGCAGTGGAGTACACCGCGAGGACCAAACTGTTCATAGAACGTCTTGCCGCTAGGGAGGACCTTATTTTTAGGATACTGAGGGTCCTCTGGCTCCTCTTCGGCGTTCAGGTGATAGAGATTCCCGTAGAATTCATCGAAGCCATGAACGGTTGGCAAATACTCGTTCCGGTCGCCCAAGTGATTCTTTCCAATCTGGGCTGTTGCGTAACCATGCGGCTTGAGTAGCTCAGCGATAGTCGGGTCTTTGTGTTGCATCCCCTGTTTGGCACCTGGCATTCCAACCTTGAGTAAACCCACTCGAAATGGATGCTGACCAGTGATAAACGACGCACGGCCAGCCGTGCAACTTTGCTGTGCGTAGTAGTCGGTGAAACGAGCACCTTCACGGGCGACTCGGTCAATATTTGGTGTGCGACCACCCATCATCCCCTGGTGGTAGCAGCTAAAGTTATTCCATCCGATGTCATCGCCCCAAATGACGAGAATATTAGGCTTGTCTGCTGCGTTCGCGGCCGAAGTCAGCAAACACGTCAAAAGGCTAAGTATTAAGAAACTGCGTCGCATAGATGTCTTCTCTTCATTACAAGATAGTGGGAATCGGCGGATTCTGGCTGTAGGTGAAATTCGACAGTGGATGGCCGGCACTTTAACCACCGAAGCATAGCACATTCCACTTAAGCCGACATATCTACTCCCGAACATTCCAACCGTTATCGCACGGAGAGGCATACGTATTGCCACTATTCACGCACCTAAGCCGACCTGCGTCGGAGTACAAGGCAGACGCACTTTGCGGAAATCCCTAATATGCGTCGGCTTCATCGTCCGACGCACTTTAGCTTCAGTCCGTTTCCTACCGCGAGTTACACTCCGCTGTACGATAATGGCCGTAAGTAAAATGGTAATTCGACTATTGCTGTGTCCTTATAATGAAACGCTGCCCCGCGTGCGCTTTGGGTATAAACACCCAGTTGTCATATTTGCCTGTAAATTCAAACTAACCCAAGGCTCGTTTATGATCAATAGTTGTTTGGACTTTCTGTGTAAAAGGATTGATCCACTTTTGCTTCAACTGCGGTGATAGCGGTATTGGCAAATACGGCTAATCAAATAAGTTCAGAAATCCTTCTTCATAGCCCTCGGGAGCTTCAATAATCACATCGTTGCTGATCACGAGGGCGGTGCTTGAAGCAGGTTCGTCTTCATGTAAGAGTTCGATTGTTGCTTTGGTTGGATCACCGCTTGCGAAAAGAGCGGGATCGAAGACAATTTTGTCAACTACGCCTGGCAATCCAGGTATCCCATCGATATGGACCACTCCATTTGATTCGATGTCAAGCGGCTCTGCCAATGCGTCTACATTTACATATTGAATCGCTTCCCTGAGTGTTAATTCCCCATTATTATTGGGAACTAAGTCAATGTTTTCGCTTAAAGAATTGACTGTAAGTGTTGCTAACATCCTACGATCTTCAAGCGATTCGAAACGCATAGAGCGTTTAGCAGATGATTGATTTCGCATAATATCCTTCCTTGAATTTCTTATAGACTATTTATTCTGAGTCAGGAGATTGTTTTGGGGCTTCGAAGACGAGCACTTGAAATTAAAAGTAACATAATAATTCCTACTAATATTGCTGAGGTAGGCTCAGGAACGCTAGCTATGCGGAAGCCAGCACTTTGCGGTTCTCCATTTGGAGGAATTGAATTACGAAAAGAAGAAGATAAATCTAAAGTAGTAAGAG
>CAYGQU010000350.1:0-3866 GCA_964352045.1 uncultured Planctomycetaceae bacterium | reverse complement strand
TCACCAAATGCGGTTTGATCTTCAGCAAGGATTCCCCCTTTTAACAACAAAAAAATTGCATCTGAAATCAATCCTACATGAACTTCTTTGGTTTATTTCAGGCGATACGAATATCTCCTATTTAAAAGACCATGGAGTACGCATCTGGAATGAGTGGGCTGATAAAGATGGCAATCTCGGACCAGTCTACGGCAAGCAATGGCGTAGTTGGGGCGATTCAAATGGAAAGGCAATCGATCAACTTGCTGATGTGATTGAACAGATTAGAACGACGCCTGATTCGAGGCGCATGATTGTAAGCGCTTGGAACGTAGGCGATGTTCCCCGAATGGCATTGCCCCCTTGTCATTTACTTTTTCAATTTTACGTTGCTGAAGGACGCCTCAGTTGCCAACTCTATCAACGTTCGGCTGATATCTTCTTGGGCGTTCCATTCAATATCGCAAGTTATGCTTTGCTTACAATGATGGTGGCTCAGGTGACTGGATTAAAACCTGGAGATTTTGTGCATACCCTAGGAGATGCCCATCTCTACTCGAATCATCTTGAACAGGCAAAGACACAACTCGATAGAGAGCCTAGACCACTTCCAACCATCAGAATTAATCCCTTGATTCATGAGATTGACGCTTTTCGTTTTGAACATTTCAGTCTTGAGTCGTATGATCCTCATCCACATATCAAGGCTCCCGTTGCGGTCTGATTTTTTCGACACGGAGATGACTCAAATTCAATAAAGAGTTGAAAGAGCAATTGTGACGAAACCAATCATTTCTCTTATTGTTGCCGTTAGCGACAATAATGTCATTGGCAACCAAGGTGAATTACCATGGAGAATACCTGCCGACCTAAAGCACTTTAAGAATTTGACAATGGGGCATTGCCTTATCATGGGTCGAAAGACGTATGATTCGATCGGCAAGCCACTACCGGGTAGATCGACGATCGTATTGAGTCGCTCGACAGATAGAACATCTTTACCAAATGACGTTTATCTCTCGAATGAACTTTCTCAAGCAGTTGCGATTTCTTTAGAAACGCCTGCGATGCAGCATGAAGAAATTTTTGTTGTAGGTGGCGGAGAGATCTATCAGCTAGCACTACCAATAGCTGATAGAATTTATGTGACACGAGTTCATACGATCGTCGCAGGAGACGCCTACTTCCCGGAAATTGACATGGAATATTGGAAGCTAGCCTCCGAAAAAATGCGCAAAGCGGATGAAAAGAATAATTACGATTGCCACTTTCAAATTTATGAAAGAACATCTATCTAAAGATTGCCAGCAAGTCATACCTCAGGGAACGCGATGACTTCAGCAATTGACTTTGCACCTGTCGCAAGCATGACAAGCCGATCGAATCCGAGAGCAACTCCTGCACTTTGAGGAAGACCTTCCGCACGCATTAATTTGAGCAACCTGTTAGGCATTGGCAAAGGTGGCAAATCGTCTTCTATCCGTCTTTGATTGACTTGTCGTAGTCTTGCTTCTAATTCCTTGGCATCTGTTAATTCATGATAACCGTTCGCTAACTCAATTCCATTCACATAGATTTCAAAGCGTTCAGCGACCAGCGTTCCGTTATCATCAAGTGTCTTTTTTGCTAATGCGGCTTGAGACGCAGGATAATGATAGAGCACCTCGGGTATCGTTTCGCCTAACTTCGGTTCAACGACAGTGCTAAGTAAATAATTCAACCACTCATCTCGATCATTCCCAAGCAAAAAAGCTTGCTGTTGATCCATCTTGATTTGTTCTGCCGTGAGTAACTTTAAATCTTCGACTGAGGCAACATGCGGATCAATTCCGAGAACGGATTTGAATGCTTCTCGATAACTTGTGAGTTTTGCGGCTGGTAACTCTAGCAAATAGGCTACTAATTCTGATAGTAATTCAATCCCACTGCACATTGAATCATGAGGACGATACCATTCGATCATCGTAAATTCTTCCCGATGATATTCTCCCCGTTCTTCGTTACGAAAAGCTCGTGTTACTTGATAAATCGGACCTGATTGCATGCATAATAATTGCTTCATGTGCAGTTCTGGCGAAGCTTGGAGAAAACCTTTTTCACTATCTACCGCAAACGGGGATATGTGAATCTCGGGAATCACTTCCTTGGACAGAATAGGTGTCTCGACTTCAACAAAATCACGGGCATCGAAGAAAGTACGCAATCGCTTTAATAACTCGTTTCGCTTTCTTAAAACCTCAATCATGTCAAACTTCTTGCCCAGCAAACAATGGTGGCATAGGGCAATCTAAAAGATCAGCTATGCCGCGTAACAATTCTGCTTCGGCAACGTCTACCTGATTGTCAGAACAAATGGCTGCTGCTGCTGCATCAACAACACGCCCACGGTGCTTAGCCGTTACGGTCGCTAAGGTTGCCAAAGAAACTCTAAGCTGTTCAAGCCTGCAATCGCTTATTGTTAACTTGTTAAGAGAAATTTCGGGCAATTTTTTTGCGGCGGCGGCAAAAGCTTCGTCGGGATTCGATCCTGAATATGCTAAAGCAGATAAAACAACAGAACATTGTTTACCCAATTGTCCAAGTGCATAGTATTCAGTTCGTGGCGATCGAACCCTTTCAAATTTTGGGCGTAAATGCCTCATCAGTAATTGAGATAATACCCACTCAAAAAGACTAAGCTTTTCATCAGCTAAGACAAGCGATCGGAAACTTCTAGCAAATCTTTGGTATTGCGGTGCTGATAATGCGCCTAATGCCGGTAGGGTTAGATCAACCAAAGGTAACCGATAGCGAGCCTCAAGTAGGTCGATTTGTGGCAAAAGTTTTAGCATAAGTCGAATCACGCCCCCGTCAGCCAAGTTGCGTAATTCTTCGTATTGCTTTTGGCGGATTTTTTTCTCGCTGTCTAACAGCATCGCATATAGCAATGCTCTGGCCCCGTACGGATCGCGAGCGGCAGCAACTAAATCCCGTGGAAGCGACTCCATGATCTCATGTGCATACTCACGATGACAGTCTTCTGGCTCACCAACTTGGTCAATAGCATTCGCTACTACTTCTAGTGGAACTGTGTTGGTTGGTAACTTTCTCGAGCTAGCTAATCCTGATGATCTCATATCACTTGCCATTGAACTAATCGGTCCACTTACCTTAGGTAAGGTTCCATCCCAACTGGGCTCAATAGCAAGAATTCTTTTGTTTAAAGGTGGATGCGTCGCCATCAGGGAAGAAAATCCTTCCCATACCCCTTGCGCAAAGTACATGTGGCTCATTTCGGATGCACGAGGATGAGCGAGTTGTGAAGAGGAGTAGGCGGCGGCAATTCTCTTCAAAGCTCCAGCAATTCCTACTGGATTACGTGTAAATTGAACGGCCGATGCATCGGCCAAATATTCACGCTGTCGGGAGACGGCTGCTTTAATCAAACCTCCGATTAAACTTCCTATCGAGCCAATGATAACTAAAGCAACCGCTATGGCTAATAAAACAAGAATTCCAGCCCCACCTTCGCCAGAATTGCCCCTGTTACTCCTCCGCGAATCGACATGCGAACCAGAATTAAAAAAAATTCTTAGAAAGATACGTCCAATTAAACCCAATAATAGAATGCCATGAAGAATACCGATCAACCGGATGCTCATTCGCATGTCGCCATTGAGAATATGACTAAACTCGTGTGCTATGACTCCCTGTAATTCATCGCGTGATAATGACTGCACACAACCCCGGGTAACACCAATCACAGCATCGCTGGGAGAATAACCTGCTGCAAAAGCATTGATCCCGTTTTCTTCTAAAAGAAAAACTGGTGGGACAGGTGTACCCGATGCGATTGCCATTTCTTCAACGACATTTAGTAGCTTACGCTCGTCAGGTTCAACATTTCC
>CAYGQU010000349.1:0-3894 GCA_964352045.1 uncultured Planctomycetaceae bacterium | reverse complement strand
TAATGGGAGCGTGGTAGTGACAGGTGTAGTGATGAATGATCCCGGGGGCCGCGCGATTTACTTTGCCGTGGTTACCTTGTGCAAACACATCACGCAGACTGCCGCCGTCGACGCCTTCAGGGAGCGGGGCGTTGCTTCCGCTCAGGTCGTGGAATGTAGGGAGCAAGTCCCACTGCACAATCGGAACATCGCACTCCGAACCGGCTTTTATGCCAGGACCGGCAATCACGGTAGGCACGCGGATGCCCCCTTCAAAAACTGAACGCTTACCTTCCTGGAGAGGCCCATTGAAGCGGCGCTTTTCTCCGTTGATTGCACGCCTATTCCCACCTCCGCCATTGTCCGAGGTAAATAGGATATAAGTGTTGTCGAGTTCACCCCTGGCTTTGAGGGCGTCGATGATCGCGCCGACATTCATGTCCATTTCTTCGATCATTGCAGCGTAGGTGATGGCGCGGTGGACGCTGGATTTTTCAGTATCGATGCCTTCGGTATCTCTACCCTGTGCAATCCATCGTTGCTTAACGCGCTGAAATGCTTCTTTAGTTGCCATGTGTGGAACGTGGGGCGCGTAGTGAGACACCATCATGAAGATGGGCTGCTCGCCTGCGTATTCGTTAATGAAGGCAACCGAATCCCTTCTCAGTGAATGAAGGCGTTTGGGATTGTCAGCAGGGAAAGGTGTTTTTCTCTTCACATCCCAATAGGAACCATGACCGTTACCATTGCCTCCAGGCTCGCCAGGGTTTTCATCCGTAATATCATAACCGGCTTCTTCGTGGCGTCCCATGGCGCTGCAGCCTTTGCCGAACATGGCTGTGATGTAATTCTTTCCAGATTCCTTCAGCATTTCTCCCATTGTTATTTCATCATCGTAGCCGTCCGGTCGCTGCACTGCTGAGAGTACATCGAATACATTGCGGCACTGCAACCGCGCCGAAGATTTGCCAAACTGGATGCTCGCGCGCGATCCGGTGCAGGTGGGTGTAGGAGCGTAAGCTGCTGTAAATCGCGTACCGATTCTAGCGAGGCGATCGAGTCCGGGTGTCTGTATTAAATCGTGTTTGGTGCTGGGGTCAGCTTGCATCATCTGCACGGAGGTCTCCGCGTAGCCGAGATCGTCTGCGTAGAAGAGGATGAAGTTTGGGACCTCTCCTGCGAATAAGCTGAGAGGAAATTGAAATAGAAATAAAACCGTAAATGTTTTTAGTTGCATTGAGGTCTCATTGAGTATGGGTGTAATAGGGTGCGAGCTTGACACGTTTGGCCCAGGTGAGCCACTGCTGCTCGAGTTCCTTGAAGAGTTCAGGCTTCTCTTCGATGAGGTTTTTTGTTTCGCAGCGGTCGTCAGCGATGTTGTAGAGTTCCCATTGGTGGTCATTGAGTCGTTTGTTGCAGCGCACGAGCTTCCAGTCACCTTTGCGTATGGCACTGGAACCGAAGTGATCGAAGTAAAGGGTGCGCTGAGCAAGCTTGTCAGCCCCTGAGAAAATGGGCGAGAGGCTGGTGCCTTCGTAGGGCTGAATGTTGCGCTCGTCTACTTCAGTTGGGTATTCGGCGTTGGCGATATCAAGGAAGGTAGGCATGAAATCGATAAGATGCACGGGGGTACGGACCCAGCGGTTTGGGTCGCTGATGCCTTTTGGCCAATGAGCGATGAGCGGGCTGCAATTGCCACCTTCGTGATTAAAGTGCTTGTACAGTCTGAAGGGAGTATTGCTGAGACTGGCCCAGCCACTGCCGACGGAGTGGTAAGAGCCAGGTAAGCCCATCTTTTGCAGAAAACGCGATTCATGGAGGACCGCGCCGACCACACCGCTGTGCACATCGAAGCCGAAAGGCCCCCATTCATAGCAGGCACCATTATCACTGGTGATCATGATGAGTGTATTATCGAGCTTACCTTGTGCTTCCAGCGTATCAATAATCTGACCGATGCCTCTATCCACATGTTCGACCATGGCGGCGTAAATAGCCATGCGGTGTGCCATATCTTCACGCCGGACGTCAGTCAGATCATCCCAATGCGGGTTCTGCTTTCCCGCGTATCCATTCGTGGGCTCTTTGGGGTCAATGGGCACATCGGACAGTTCAGTAAGTGTCCAAGTGTTTTCGGCCAGACCGATTTCTTTTTGGCGCTTGAAGCGTTCTTCGCGCAATGCATCCCAACCGCGACGATACGTTTCAATATATTTGTCGCGAGTTTCCGCGGGTGCATGTAGTGGGAAGTGCGGTGATGAGTGTGCGAGATAAAGAAAGAAGGGGGCCTCGCTTTTTGAAGATTGTTCGATGAACTCTACAGCATAGTCGTTGAATACATCGGTGGCATAGAATTCCTTTGGCTTGTTTTTAAGTTCCGGTGTTCGGCTTTCAGGAAGGCGCTGATAAAGTTTCGGATCCCACTGTGGCTGGCTGTGGCCGTGGATATAGCCATAGAATTCGTCAAATCCCCTGTCGATGGGATTGACCGTTCTGTTCAAATGCCACTTGCCGACCATGTAGGTTTGATAGCCAGAATCTTTCAGGACGCGCGCAATCGTCACACAATTATCACCAAGCCGGTTTTGGTAGGCGGGCCCTTGTGTTTCGGAGCGATCGGGTCCGGTAAAGTCGGCAAGACCCGCCTGGTGAGAGTAAAGGCCGGACATGAGAGCGGCACGCGAAGGGCAGCAGCGTGCAGAGTTGTAGGTCTGCGTGAAACGCAGACCATTTGCGGCGAGCTGATCCATGTGGGGTGTCTTGATCTCACCACCGTAAGCACCGATGTCGGAGAAACCGAGATCGTCGAGAAGAATGACGATGATGTTTGGCTTTGACAGGCTCGTTACAGGAGGCTGAGCAAATGAGGATGTAGACTGAAGAGAGCATGTGACCAGGATCACGGTAAGCACGTGATACAATTGCCGTTGGTGTGTCTTAAACATAGTTTTTTAAGTGGGTTTGTGAATCTTAATAACGATCAAGGCGCTTGTCCTGTCCACCAAAAGTGTTTTAGTAGTTAAGTAATCTTTGTGGAATCTAAGAGGCTAGATGCCTCCAAGCGTCTTTCGACCAGAAAGGTATATCGTTCTTTCTAGGCACGCATCTTACGTGGATGACGTGAACCGACAGAATCAAGTTATAAACGTTTGATTAGAACTGTATAATCCGCTGCGTCTTTGGGTGCGTAAGTACATTCGTTTTCGCCACCCATGGAACTGGCGAACGAGTGAATTCTCTGACCATTAATCAAGACGGCATAGTCACCATCTGGAAGACCACTTACCACAAACGATCCCGACGTGCTGTGTTCTGCACGTTTATCTAGCTGGAACTGGACGTGGCTTAAATCATCTTTTAGCAAGACGGCCTCGTTTTTTTTGAAACCATCGCTCTTGAGCAACAGGTGGAAACGGTGCTCTCCGGTCAAGAAGTGGAGACGCCGTCGCGCACCATCTCGTGGAATAACTGAATAAGTGCTGTCCTCGAATTTCAGTGAGCCGCCAAGTGCTATTTTACCGAAGATCGGATCGTCGAATACTACAGTCGCAGCCGCTCGAATTCCGCCTGCGAATCCATGGTCGATTTCACCGTCATAAGCCCAAATACCTCGGGGGGAGTCACCGTGTGCCCAGGTTCGACCATGTTTCAGTGTTTGGAAGTTCCATCCCGCCGCGCCGTCGTTTGCCTGGCCAGGATACCAATAGCCATAGTTGGTCTGAGGCGTACCTGAATTCACGAGCGCCCATGAACTCAACAAAGACGCGTACCCTAGACGAATAAACTCTGTCGGTTCATCCGCGTAGTAGAGCCCGTAATCGAGAATCGACCAGCCTGCCATCTGCGACATGTAATCCAACGTATTCGTACCGACTCTGGCTGAACCGAGGTAGTAGTACGAAGTCTCGAGCCAAC
>CAYGQU010000348.1:0-3901 GCA_964352045.1 uncultured Planctomycetaceae bacterium | reverse complement strand
CGATTCTGCAAATGCTCGATGGACTTTCGAGCCTCGAAGACATTGCCGAGCAATTTGAAGCGAAGTTTCCGCCGCAGACTATTAAAGTCGAAGAGCTTCAGCAGTTTATCGGCACATTGCACCGCAGTAGTTTGGTAATCGCCGACGCGCCAGGCCAAGGTGAACAACTGCAAAAGCGAGGTGAAGAACGTAAATGGGGCGAGTTGAAAGGGAAGTTAACGAATGTCCTTTCGGTTCGCTTCAAGGGGATTGATCCTGATCGGTTCTTGAATTTCCTCTATTCGTTTGCACCGATTCGTTGGTTTTTTTCCACCACGGCACTTGTGATTTGTTCGATCATCGTCGCCTTGGCAGGTTCGCTCGTGCTGGTCGAATTCGATGTTTTTCAATCGAAGCTGCCAGATTTCCAGACATTTTTTGGAGCAAAAAATTGGTTGCTCATTGCTATTGTGCTTGGCTTCACGAAGGCGCTGCATGAATTTGGGCATGGCCTAAGCTGTAAGCACTTCGGCGGCGAATGCCACGAGATGGGTCTTATGCTACTGGTTCTAACGCCATGCCCTTATTGCAACGTGAGTGATTCTTGGATGTTGCCCAACCGGTGGCATCGAGCTGCGATCGGCGCAGCAGGCATGTATGTCGAAGTGGTGCTTGCCTCGATTTGTACCTTTATTTGGTGGTTTACTGAGCCCGGGTTACTGAACTACACCTGCCTCAACATTATGTTTGTTAGCTCGGTGAGCACGATATTGTTTAATGCGAATCCACTACTCCGTTACGATGGTTATTACATTCTGAGCGACATTTTAGAAATTCCTAATCTGCGCCAAAAGTCGAGCTCGATCCTCAGTCGTAAGTTGGGAGCTTGGTTCCTTGGTTTAGAAGAACCCGAGGATCCTTTCCTGCCAAAGCGGCATCAATGGCTTTTTGCGATCTATACCGTTGCGGCAGCGCTCTACCGCTGGGTTGTGGTATTATCTATCGCCTATTTTTTGATTCAAGTTTTCGAGCCTTATGGGCTCAAGCCTTTGGGGCAATTGATCGCTCTATCGGCAATTTGGGGATTGGCGGGGCAACCGTTGTGGAAGCTCTATAAGTATTTCAAAGTGCCCGGGAGGCTCTATAAAGTGAAACGGGTACGTTTTTGGGCAACCATGGCTTTGGTCGCCGGCATCATTGCTGCCGCATGTTTTGTTCCTCTACCAGCGAGAGTTTTTTGTCCCTTGGTGATTCATCCGCAAGGAGCGTCGAGTGTCTATGTCGAAGCTCCCGGTCTCTTGCGCGAAGTCTTTGTTCAGCCAGGTGACGAGGTCGAAGCGGGAGCGCCCCTTGCGCGGCTCGAAAGTGTCGATCTCGAAATTTCGATCGCTAAGCTTGAAGGGGAGGTTGCCAGTTATCAGACCGAAATCAATTCGCTTCAGAGCATGAGTTTTGATGACCCTACTGCCTCGTCCACGATTGCGCAGATTCGCAAAAGCCTTGAGTCAGCCGAAATGCAATTATCAAAGCAACGCGAAGATGCCGATCGGCTTTTCCTGCGCGCCCCCTGTAAGGGAACCGTCATGCCACCTGATTACAAGACTGAACGACCGCACAGCGATCAAGAACTCGACACTTGGTATGGTTCGCCCCTGAATGTCAAAAATCTAGGCACGCCGTTGAGTATCGGCGAGCGCTTTTGCCGCATAGGGGAACCGAATAGATTCGAAGCACAGTTGGCGATTGATCAGTCGAACATCTCGCTCGTCACGAGTGGTCAGAAAGTTCAAATGATGCTCAACCAATCGACTGACTTGGCATATAGCGGAAGAATCGAGTCCGTTGAACCGAACGAAATAGAAGCAACGCCACCAAGGCTATCAAGCCTGACGGGAGGGGTTTTGCCGACGCAGTCCGACGAAGCGGGGACCCCAAAGCCTCTTGAGCCTTACTATGCTGCTATCGTGCCCTTTAGCGATTACGACCGGCTGCCCGATGAGGCGAAGCCTGCCCACGATCGGCTGAGAATCGGTTTGGTCGGTGAAGCAAAGATCCATGTTGAGCCGCGTACCATAGCCCAGCGTATTTGGCGTTATCTCTCACGGACGATCAATTTCGACCTCTAAACAAGCCTTGCGACATCCTCCAAGAATTACCCAATTTGCCACGAAGTTGGGATGATAAACGGGCGAAGCCACAGTTGGCTTTTGAAAGCGAAGTGTGAAAGGCGTAGAATCGGAAGCTGACGATTTCGTCATATTCATTCGCCTTCAATTTGCCGAGCATTTTATGCCTACTAGCCAATCGACCACCCGTCGTGGTCAAAGGCAAACGCCTCGCAACCGGTCTTCCCGTAAGTGGAAGGTCATTGGTGGGCTGCTAATTGGACTGATAGTCCTTACGGCAATTGGGCCGACACTAGTAGGAATGACTTCGATTCCGAATCAATTGCTTGGGCAAGCGATTCCTGCATCGGCTGGTAAACTGAGTGCTGCCGGTAGTCAATTCAGCTGGTTCGGGCCGACTAGCTTACAGCAGGTCCGTCTCGTTGATGCGGTCGGTAATCCGCTACTTGACGCTCAGCAGATTGAAATCGACACGAGTCTGAGCCAGTTGCTTTTGAATCCCAATGTCCCGATTCAAGTGACGGTAACGAATCCGATTGTCGCTTGCCAGCTCGATTTGAAGAGTAGCAATTGGGAAAAATTCTTCACTGCCTATAGCGAGTTCCAATCGAGTGACCAAACAACTGGGAATGAATCGTCCCAAAGTATTTCCTCGAAACGCCCCTTAGCAATCCGACTTCTCAATGGCCAACTACGGGTCTCAGATACCACCACCAACGAACGGTGGTCAATTTTTCTAACCGAAGCGATGTTTCAGCCAAACTTGAAGCAAGGCACTTCGCTGCTTAGTACGGTTCAGTTCAATGCGATCGGGAAGATAGAAACGATCAACGCGAACAATCAAACTTCATCTCCTGTCGGTAACTTTTCCATCAGCTTGAGTCCCGTGCAATCTGGCTTGCAGAGCTTGTCAGGAAAATTTAACGCCTTACCCGCTTCTCTTGTGGGCCCTTTCTTACGCCGCTTTGATCAGACCGCAGCGACAAGAGGCTTGATCTCGGGCGAAGCCAATGCAAGTTGGTCATCCAAAGGAATCGATCAGGCTGTTGAGGTTGATTCGCTAAGCGAGTTAATTTCCTTAGGCATCAAGACTTCAGGACAACTTGCTGTTACCAACGCAGGCTACCTTGGAGTCCTGACCGGTGGCGAATCACTCGAACTGCAAAGCCTGGCAGCTCCTTGGCAATTGTCGGCCATCCAGGGGGGAATTATCATTGATCGAGCCGCTGTCGAATCCGAGATTGGTCTCATTTCACTTGCCGGGAGCGTTTCACCGAATGAAATAGCTGCCCTTTCCAATGGTAACCAAGTCGTGCCAGTGGCTTTACGACTCGATGCTGATTTGAATCTTGTTGAACTTGCACGTATCGCGCCAGAAGTGCTTCGCTTGCAACAGGGAATGCAGATTGACGAAGGGAATATCAAGCTGCAAGTTGCCAAGGATACAGTTGACCAAGGTTCAACCGCACCACAACGGTTAGTGGGGACGGTGAGCACCAATCGGCTTGCCGGACGTTCGGCAGGTAAACGAATCGAATGGCGTGAGCCATTGCAAGCGAATTTTGCAATCGCTCAAGGAGCCAATTCGTGGCAACTTGAAACACTAACCGCTCGGTCTAGTTTCGCCAACGCAACGATACAAACCGAACCGGGCGAAGTAACCCCCAACGGACAAACGACAAGACTCCGCGGAACGGCAAAGTTTGATCTCGATCAACTTGGCAAAGAACTGAGCCAATTTGTTGATCTGGGCGACTGGCGACTGGCGGGCAACGGTAACGCGACTGGCCTATTTG
>CAYGQU010000347.1:0-3908 GCA_964352045.1 uncultured Planctomycetaceae bacterium | reverse complement strand
GATTGATTCTTCGTAACGCGGGCAGGCATGCCAATTGCAATTCAACTCCACTCTCTTTTCTGTAGTGGAGTTTGCCAACCATGCTTGTCACTTATCTTATCGACTCGCTTTCTCAAATTGCCTGGCGTATCGTATGGCATTTTGTCGTAGCGAGCGGAATCGCCCTGACCTTACTATGCGAAACCTCAAAGCTTCAAGCGAGCCAGGGTCTCGATCTTGATATGCCAATCGGGAAACCGATCGCGATTGAGTTGGTGTCCGCCCGTGAAGTGCACGGCGTCTTGGCTGCCGACTCGGATGATGACTACCTTTGGATCAATCGCGAAGAAGAAGGGGTTTATCTTTCGAGCGGTTTTCCACAATCAGAAATCGTCGGTTGGAGGATTCTTGGTGAGAAACATGAGGGTGATCTCCCCTCGACAGCGAAGGAGGCTAAGAGTCCAACGGTGACGACAGTCAAAAGCCCAGCGATACCAAGCGTCGAGGAAGACACCCCCTACCCTCAGCTGACTCCTGCTGTCAATCGGGTTGCTTCGCTTAGAATCTATGCCTCGGTTGCCAACTGGGATGCCGATGCGGAAGCCGATGGATTAGAGGTTATCGTGCAGCCTGTCGATACATTGGGTAATGTTGTGCCCGTGCGGGGACAACTTGACTTTAAGTTACTTGGCCAGCGTTCTCCATGGGATCGTATCGAACCGACCCGTCATGGTCGTAGGCTGCTTCCCCGATTCGACAGGCTCGAGGATTGGTCACGCAGGGTGCATCCGAATCAGGTCGCTGCGGATGGCGTTGTTTATCGGCTCGAATTCAGGAATTTCCATCCCGATCGGGATCTTAGCGTCTCGGTCGAGAGTCTATTGCAAGCAAGGCTTGGCGTCGCTGGGCAAGGCGTTTTCGAGGCCAGTTCAGGATCGCTCTTTCTACGCCCCTTTAGCCCGTTACGAGACGATCTTCAGCAACACACCGGCAGCCGCTATTTTCAGCAAGAGCGATTTCGTCAGTAAGTTGTAAGCGATAGCTTGCAATGGGTGGCAAAATGATCGGTGGTCAGTTTTCCAAACGGTATCATCCGCGTAGGCTACTTTTCTGGCAAGCAAGCAACAGGCCAGTTGTAACGATTATGCAAATCAAGCGAAGCGAAGCTTGATTTGCTCTTTGTTGTCACGGAGCTATCTTTGAACACCCCCTAGGTTCCGAGATTGCTTGACGTGAATAAGACGAATCAACATCAAAAGCTGCATGGCTTCTCTTTAGTTGAGCTAACGTTAGTTAGTTTGATTATTGGTATTCTTGCTGCCTCAGCGGTTCCTCGCTACTTGTCGGCTCATGCGAGGTTTCGTGTCGATGGAGCCGCCAAGCGAATCGCTGCAGACTTGAATTATGCTAGGCAAGTCGCGATGGACCGAGGCACGCCTGCAACGGTCACCTATGACACGGCTGCGAGTCAGTACGAAGTTGATGCGCCGAACCCTATCGGTTACGACGACACCTACCAAGTTAATCTCGCCGCGACAGACTACCCAGTTCGACTTGTCTCGGCTGACTTTGGTGGCGATGTTTTTGTCACGTTTGATTTCTTTGGCATTCCAACGAGCGGAGGTTTGATTACCGTCTCCTCCGAAAGTCTGACGAAGACGATTGTTCTTGATGCCGTTACGGGCATTGCCAAGGTGCAAGGAAGTTAAACGCAGGAAGTTCATCATGTGGCATCATCAACCTAAAGAATATTCGGATCAACGGATTGGTATTCGGCACGCTTATACGCTTGTTGAATTAATGGTAGCAACCCTCTCTGCCTCGATTCTTGTTGCGGGTCTCGGAAGCAGCCTGGTTGTTGCAACACGTGCTTTTGACGATACAGCTAGCCAGCCGATGTCAGTTCTTGAATCGAATCGAGTCGCCGAGAGCATCATGAATCAAATGCAGTACGCGACCCGATTTTACGAAAAGACGGCAACCGCTGTCACGTTTGAAGTACCCGATCGTGATGGAGATGGATTCGACGAAAAATTTCGCTACGCTTGGTCAGGTGTCGTCGGTGATCCTCTCGTGATGGAATACAACAATAGCGCGCCAGCCACTTTGATAGCGTCTGTTCAAGAACTCGATTTCACCTACTTAACTAAGACGTTTGATGTGGTCGAAGTATCGGCGACACAACAAGTGCAATACGAAGAAATGGCAGAGGTTATCTTAGATTCAAAAGATGATGAGATAACGCTCACTCTACCGGCAGGCACTTCAGAGGGGGATCTGTTGATCGCATCGGTTGCAACTGATAATGATCGAACTGATTCTATTATATCAGTAACAGCTGGTTGGAACCCCATTGCTATCTCAAATAGCGATGGGAAGGTTACGCTTGGAGTTTGGTGGAAAAATGCAACGGCATCAGAATCAGCTCCTCTTTTCAGTTGGTCTGGCGATGAAGAAGCGTATGGCTGGATCATGCGGTTTACCAATCACAATGCAACGAATCCCATTAACGATTGGGCAACGCTCGCAACGATAAAAGATGTGACTTTGTCACCTGTTTCGCCTGCCGTGGCACCCACCGAGTTCAACTGCATGATACTGCGGTTGTGTGGCATTGATAAAGATGGAATTAATGTGGGCGATACCGGATTAACGAATCATACGACGATAACCATGCAAAGTGCCGATGATAAGGTTTCTGGTGGAGCGGGCTATCGCTACTGGCCACAACAGGGCAATACGGGTACTGCGAACTTTGAACTGACCGATGCCGAAGACATTATCACGGTCACCCTAGCTATTGCCCCTGATGGAGGCACCTAGGATGTTAGCAAAGAGAAATCAGTATCGACACGACGGACTAACCATTGTCGAAGTGATGGTTTCATCGCTTTTGGTGGGACTCGTGCTCGTCGCATCTCTCAATACACTTGGCAATGTTTCGATCACACGGCGAAACGCTGTTTCGCTACAGGTTGGACCCTGCCTTGCAAATCATTTGATGAGCGAAATTTTGCAAAAAGCGTACGCCGATCCTGAAACTTCGAATGCCTCGATAGGTCTCGATGCGTCTGAAAACTCTGCTTTGCGAAGAACTTTCGATGATATTGATGACTACGATGGCTGGGTACAAGCAAGCCCACTGCGTGACGATGGTACGGCACTAGGTTATGCAGCAGGGTGGAAGCGTGAGGTGAGCGTCGAACACGTGGATATCGAGACCCTTGCCACCTCTAGTAGTGCGACCGGCTTAAAACGAATTTTTGTTAGTGTTACGTCACCCGATGGGGCTACCTCTATCCAAGAAGCCTTACGTTCTTCCTGGGGCATGATAGAAAGGCCCCCCTCAAAAGATCAGTCCTATCTCTCCGCAGTAAAAATCCGTTTGCAAACCAGCGATCTTGGCACCGATGTCGTCATGGGAACCGCGATAAGGAACCATGGCATTGACCAGTAACACGACCAGTAACACGAAGAAGCATCGAGCCATGTTGTGTTCTCAAGCAGCTCAACAATCGGCGCGACCATGGTTAATCAAAGCAATGGCAAATGGACCAATAGCAAAAAGACCAGTTTTGAATAAGCAGCGTCGTCGTGGGGCGCTTTATCTCATTGTGGTTATCATGACGATGATGATCGGCATGATAGCGATGGCAGCGATCCACATTGCGGGGCTTACGCTTGAAGAATCCACCGGCAATTCAGATCGCTACATGGCAAAATTACTTGCTACTTCAGCAATCGAAAATGGCTTAGCCGAAATACAATCAAATCCTGATTGGCGAACAACCTTGGTTTCAGGTGATCTATATCCCGACCCGAGAGCTTCACTCAACGGCGGGAACTTCAACTGGCAAGTGATCGACGAGGATGGTAGTTTGTCAGACGATCTCGCCGATACTGTCCTTTTACAAGGCATAGGCCGATAC
>CAYGQU010000346.1:0-3912 GCA_964352045.1 uncultured Planctomycetaceae bacterium | reverse complement strand
GCAAGGGGTTTAGCGAACGCAGATCTTGCTGGATCGCGCGATTAAGTGTGGCACCATAGTCAACACCCTCACCACTTTCTGGAGGTAAGGCCGACAGAGCGCTAAGTATTTTTTGGTTTGCTTCGTCGGAGTCATTCTCCAAAGCCAGAGCTTCTTCGACCGTGACGAGCGGAGGTTCTGACTTCTTTTGTTCACGAAGAAGTGCAAGGCTATCCAACACGGGACTGTCGTTCCACTCGACCGAGGCTTCAAGCTCTTCGAGTGTTGGGACCTCGAACGGATCGATTAAGTCACCTAGGACGAACGGTGTTGCTTCAACTGGTGAATCTGGCGCAGCATCGGCCTCATTTGAAGCTTCTTGCTGTGAAGCAGATTCGTTGACGGTCGTATCAGCGGCATCCTTTACTGAAGTCTGTTCTGCGCAACCAAGTAAGAACACGCCAAGTACAAAGCAGATTGGTATATTGCCAATGGTTCGACCAAACTTCTGCTGGCCAATTTCAAATGGCTTTCGCGAGCGGTTTCGTTCTTGTAATTCTGAATCGTGCTCTTTTTTTACTGGTAACTGACTCATCTTTAGCCGGCCGTTCTATTACGATATTGCCATCTCGGATTCGAGTGAGGTGGCTCAGCAACCATTTGCCCTGCCAAGCCTAACTCGAATCAAGAGTTTCGGTTGAGTTTGCTAGCATAGCGCAGGGGGCAGAATCCCCTTTCGCAACGCCATAAGCTAGGCAATCTAGCACGGCTTTTTAGATCAGGTCAACGCGAGACTAGCGACTTACGCTCAAACGACGCATGATTTGAGCAAGATATCCGTTCCAAGCAGCGGCCTAGTCGTTAAAGTAGGCGAAGTCTTTGAACATCAGGCCTTCAGCCTGGAAGCCAGGAATCATTCGTCGCAGGCGTACCCCAATTCGACGCTTGAGGCTATGGAGCGTTGGCTCTTGGAATTGGCTTGTTTGGCAAAGCCGAATGGCGAGGATCACTTGGTCGCGGATCCGTTGTTCGTATTGCTGTTGTAGCGCCCGAAAAGAGGTTTCCCGATCTAAAGGAACATCGGCGTAGAGAGTGAAACTAACACGCGTTTTTACCCCTTCCGAACCGCGGACATCGCGGATGAAGAATTCGCCCAACTCAATGCCAACTGTTTCAGAAATGACCTCTTCTGCCGAAATCTCTTGCTCGGTTTCTTCTGCCGAGCAAGTGCTTGCGGATATCAGCGAGCAAAATACAATTCCGTAAAAAGCAAGTCGTAGTAGGTTATTGGTAAACATAGTTAGCGTACAGAGAGTCGTTCTATCGGAGGTAGGGTTAGCCATTAGAGCAATTCTTTAACGATCCGAGGCATGACGAGCCGACGTAATGCCGGTCCACCGAGATAGGGCTGAATCGCGTCCAACAGATGCGCTTTGAATGTCGTCCAATCCGCTTCGACGATATCAACGTGCGAAGTGTTTCGGCAGACACGCATCACTTCGTTGCGTACTTTGCCTGCGTGCAATTTCATGAGCCATTCAAATTTAGCTTGCTTCTTAGGATCGACAACCGCTACGAGATCAAAATTAATTTGTACCCGATTATCAACTTCAAAATTTTCGTCCGAGTCATCCAGTACGAGTGGAATTGGCACAATGAAAGAGCCAATTTTAATCTCCACCAAATCCTCATTTGTTGGGAGACGACTTATCGCATCAAATGCGATTGGCTCAGCTGAATTACCACAACCTGCATGAATTGGAATCAGTAGTAAAGCCATGCCCAGCGCAGCAGCATAGGTGCGGCGCTCGAAGCCTGTTGCGATTCGGGTTTTTCCAGTTGCGTTTGTCATTCAACTTAAATCTATGTTGCTATAAAGGTGGCGGCGGTACGAATTGTGAACTACGCTTTGATTGATAGACTCCACAGCAGCAAGAACCGTCGGTTTGGCCCGGTTATAACGATTGCACCAAATGCTACGCACCTTGAACCAACTATCGTCCGCCAATGACCGTGCCAAGCGATGCGTTCTGCTTGGACTAGCGATGATTGCACCATTGCTTACAGGTTGTTACGACGGATCAGCACTTGTTGAAGAAGTTCGGCGAAAAGCGATCCGAACACGGCTTGTGGAAGTTGATTTGGGTGAATTTCGAGTGACGATGCCTCGCGACGAGCGAACCTCGGTCATGACGGAAGTCGATATTCATCTCTTTGGCGAAGCCCCAAGATATCTCGTTAGTGATCTTGAAGAAGAGTTGGTAGAGAAACAGTACCTAGTGCATGATCGGGCCATCATCACACTTCGTGAACTCGATCCACGTGAATTGGTCGATCCAGACCTAATCGCACTACGTTCTCGCCTACTAGAATCCATGAACGAGGTGCTTACCTCAACCAAGATTAGCTCAGTCGGCTTCTATGACATGCGGTTGATCCGCCACTAAGTGATGATTTGCTGGGCGAGATGATCGGCTGCTAGCTGAGCCACTCAGCGTGTGACGCGTGCTTGGGGTCGGTTAGCGTGACGGTGGAGGAGTGCCCCTCCGTGGATCTGCACCATTGCGTGGGGGCCCGAAGTCTGTAGAAGAGCCATTCTCTTCAAAGCGACGTGGTGGTGGCCCTCCCCGTCCTCTTCGATCACCCCCTAGGTCGCCGCGTCCATCAATTTCCTCAAACATTTCAGAAGAGAGTCGCTCTTCTAAGCGTTCTTGCATCACTTCTTTCGGTAAAGAAAGGTATTCGAGTTGCTGTTTTTGAGTTAGCTCTTCGGCAAAGTAAGCTGAGGCATCGGTGATGGATGTACTTTTTATGGTATTGCTTATGAGTTGGAACATTACCTGGGTTTGTTTTGATTGCTCTTTTGTTTCGCTAATCAATTCTTGAATTCGTGCAGGAAGTGCAGCTTTTAAATCAGCTTCTAGGGAATTCCAAATTCCGGTTAAAGCTTTAGGGTTTGGCGGGAGATAAGATCTTCTTTCTCTCTCGGATTGGGGGAAACTTGCGACCCGAGCTATTGCCTTCAGCTTAATAAGTAATATCTGTTCCTTGGTAAGTGTCTTATCAGGATAGCGGCGGCGATAGCGTTCACGAATAAAAGCATTCATAGGCTCAAAGTCAACTGCGTCGATACGCTGAAGTACATCATCTATAGCTTTACGAAAGGACTTCTGCTCGGTATCGGTCATTTCCAAAAGAAGTCGATCACGTTGATATCGTACTTCTTTTTGCATGCGATTAATTCGTTGATTCGCAGGCATGTTGCGTAAAGATGCCTGCTCGATGGGCGGCAACTTCCCAACGAGTTGATCGTAAAGCAGCGCATAGCGACGTAAATCATTGGCCATCTCGGCTTCGTTGATTTGTTGATTAATCTTACGCAAACGATCTTGCTTCACTTTAGTCAGTGCACTGAAAGCGATTGACTGGTCGGATAATTGAGCCATTTCTTCAGGTGGCAGCGCTTCAGCCCACTGAAATCGCTCGAGCGGGTTGGCAGCAGCAAGCCTACCCCACGCCTCGGCTTCTTTGTTAAAGCTCGAGAGCCTCGATGCAGGAATCGACTTGGCAGCTTCTTCTGCCCAGGCTTGCAGGAACTCCATATCACCGATTTGATTCAGTGTTTTGGCGTAGTGAATTTCAGGAAGATTGCGGATTAACTGCCGATCTCGGTAGCTAACGATTAACGAGGAGAGCAAAAATCCAGCGCAAGCAAAGCAGACAATCGCGACTGCCATGCCCCAGCGTCGCTTCTTGCGTAACGTGGGCATCTCAGTCGTTGCTTTCACAACTTCTTCTTTGGCAGCCATCGTCACCATCGCGATCGTCGATTGGGTAAAATCATGATTCGTCGATTCGAGCGGCAGAGCATCGAGCGCGTTCCAAGCTTGGTCTAAGCTTTGAATTTCTTCCCTAACAGCATCATCTTCGGAA
>CAYGQU010000345.1:0-3919 GCA_964352045.1 uncultured Planctomycetaceae bacterium | reverse complement strand
GCTTTTTATCTCAAATAATTGTAATTTTCCTCCCAAGCTACTTGCAGAATTCGCATTCACAGCGCAGATCGCGAATTGACTCAGCCTACCCCGATCCTTTAGAGTCAGCACTATAGCGAATATCTTGTAGAGAACCGTAAGTCACCGACTAGCTGTTGCCAAGCCGGGGGATCAGGGGTTTCTGCAAAGCAAGCGTTGAGGCTATGCCAGATGGATTGGAGTTTTTACTAGCATTGCATTTCGGATTGGAAACAAATTTTTAATGTTTGATTAATATCCGCTATGCATATGAGTCAACGTCGCCGGATGCGACGATCCTTTTTACCCCTGTTTGTTATGCCAAGGCTAAGGCAAAACAAGACTTTTCAACTGAACACGCCAGCTAAGCTTAATCTTAGCTTGGAAGTGCTGGGGCGACGCCCCGATGGATATCATGAATTACGAACGATCATGTCTTCGATCGGGCTTTATGACACCTTACGATTGGTACCAACGGACGAGCCACAGATTGCATTTCATCTGATCAATCATCAATTTGAGCGATCGCAGGATCAAAAAAGAGTTCGGCAAGATATTCCTGCTGATAGCGAAAACCTTGTTGTGCGTGCCTTAGAGCTTTTGCGTGCAGCGACGGGGACAAAACTTTCATCCAATCATGGAATGAAAGTCCATCTTGTCAAACGAATTCCTAGCCAAGCCGGCTTAGGAGGTGGTTCAAGCGACGCAGCAGCAGCACTCGTGTTGGGCAACCATGCATGGGACCTGGGGCTTGGTCTTAGCGAACTCTGTACCCTTGCCGAACGTCTTGGAAGTGATGTCCCGTTTTTTGTCCATGTTAATCATGGGTATTTAACCAACGATAGCCAAGGGCATCGTCATCACGCAGCGATCTGCGAAGGACGGGGTGAGCGAATTACGCCGCTTAACCAAGTGGGCGGGGTCCCTTGTGTGATTGTTAAGCCCCTCATGGGGTTACCCACACCCAAAGTTTTTGGTGTGTATTCAAATCTAGAGAAGTCCCCAACTAGGACAAGCCAGTCGACGGAGCAAGTTGCCCAGCGATTAGCGACGGCTGACTGGCGAAATTTGGGCGAAGTGATGGGCAATGCCTTGCAACAGGCTGCTTTTCAAATTGCCCCCTCGCTGCGAGAGATACCAAAATTACTGAGCAAATTACCTGTGATAGCGCATCAGTTATCGGGTAGTGGCTCGGCTTATTTTGCTTTGTGCCGATCTGCTTTAGTAGCTCGGCGTGTTGCTGCAATTTTAAGAGCTCACGACGTGGGCCGACTGTACGTGACTACCACATGCTGAGGTATGCTGCTGCCAATTTCGAATTGATCCTCGAACGCGACATCAGTAAGCCTAGGAGCCTGCAATGAATATCACCGAAGTCCGTATTAAATTAATGGATGAGCCAGGCGATCGGCTCAAGGCCTTTTGTTCGATTACATTTGATGACTGCTTTGTCATTCGTGATCTGAAAATCATTGAAGGGACAAGCGGGCCATTTGTTGCTATGCCAAGCCGAAAACTGACGGCACACTGTGGTAAGTGTGGCATGAAAAATCATCTGAGGGCTAATCATTGCAATCAGTGTGGCGCACGTCTCGAAGAGGGTCGCGCTATCAAAGATCAAGATGGTCGCACCAAGCTCTACGCCGATATTGCCCATCCGATCAATTCACGTTGTCGTGAAATGATTCAAGAACGGGTCGTGGAGGAATTTGATCTTGAATTAGAACGCTCGAAATCACCTGACTATATTTCGAGGTACGATGACTATGATGGAGGTGACTTCAGCGACTCGGACGTTGTCATTCGTCGGGTTGATGAACCACAGCAACGAACTTTGCCCAATCGGCCCCATCATCCACCACAAGGTGACCCGATTCTCAGTAATTCAAATGGTGGGCCTCATCGAGGACCTCACAACCAATCCCATGGGGATCGCAAAGTTCCAAACGTGGCCTCGGATCAAATAGGAAATACTTCTGAAACGAACTCCGTTGAGGGGCAATCAGGTTTTGTTTCGCCTCCCAATGACTCCTCGGGTAATGGCCAGGGATCGGGTGGAGAAGGATTTGGTGCTGGTATCTTCTAATCGGTTTTCAAAAAATTCGCGCCAAGTATTGCCGCGCGCCAGAGAGAGCAACCTCTAATTCAATTGGCATTCGTGTCGTTGGTCTCGTAGTTGATAAAAAACAGACGCTGATAAATATCGCATATTGCTTATTTTGCCAGGTCTTCCAAAAGTACCCGCTCTACTTGACCGATACCTTTTATGTTGCCCTCTGACTCTAGGTGGCACAATAACGAACGGAAGCAATCCGTAAACAAAGGTAAGCTGCTTCAAGCTATTGGTTTGGAGCGCTAGCTTTGGTGCTACGGTTACATAAGGAGGTGAGGATGGTTCAGCCATGTGCTGTGCGTCCCGATGTGGAGAAGGTGCGCCAAATGGTTTTTGGCTTGCTAGCTCAGAGAGATAAGTTACGAATTGATGCTGCCCAGATTAGTGAGATGCCTGTTAAACGCAATGGAAGCGTTTGTGGCCTCTACTTCGCGATGAGAGGCCCACGCCAGGTGCTTCTGACCGCTATCTGGGACTTCGATACCCAGACCCTGTGGTGTTACGACTCACGGGGAAACCGTTTTCATACCCAACGGCTGGTCTAATCCCTAACGCAGGGCCCTTATAGGGACATGACCGACACAGCCAGCCTAGTGGTAGCATTGCCGAAAAGATTTTATCCCTTCGGCTTGACAAACGAGACAGACGATTAGTATACATAATAACACCTGTTGATAACTGGTGTTCCCACATGGAAGTGAAGGATAATTATGCTCGTTCTTTCTAGAAAAGAAGCTCAACGCATTCGCGTTGGCGATTCGATCGTTGTTTCGATCGTTAAAATTGCTGGTGACAAGGTGCGTGTCGGCATCGAAGCCCCCAGCGATGTGTTGGTCTTGCGAGATGAACTCGAAGCTTGGGATGAGAACGGCCCAAGCCTACCCCAAGCTGAGAAGGTCAGCGAAAGTGTCGCTACGATGGCGGCTGATGTTGAATTAGCGAGTGCGTCAAAGGCACTTAAGCAGTCAGCCTGAGCATAGCTGTTGAGCTAACGCCCTCTTTCTATCGCCTAGGTATCAGAAGATGCCTCTCAGGCTTGTTTTTCACAAGTCATTGTTAAATAAAGGTTCGAATGAGAGGGCCAGCTAGGGTAGGCATTGTGCTGGCTTTATGCGGCTTAAGAATCGGTTAAACTACCATCTAACCGATCCTATAGTCCTGCTAGCTTGCCATGAACATCGAACCTGAGATTTGCCAAGAAGATTTGCTGATTACCAATCTGGGCGAGCGGAAAATCCTCTCGCCGCTAGGCCCACGCCACTTCACGGCAGATAATAGTCGGGTAATCCATGACGTGGTCTTTCACGATGAAGGTAACGCGACTACGGGCCCCCCGCTGATTGGATTTGAGAAAGCGGGTTCGCGTGAGCATATCTATTTTGATCCCACCAAGTCGAAGGCGGCCGTTGTCACCTGTGGGGGCTTATGCCCAGGTCTCAATAACGTATTGCGCCATCTCTACTACTCACTCCACGCTGCTTACGGCGTGCCTGAAATTTGGGGGATACGTCATGGCTTCAAAGGTTTAACCTCCGACGAAGCAGCCCTCCAGCCTCTGAAATTAACAAGCGAACTCGTTGAATCGGTTCACCACCAAGGAGGCACCATGCTCGGCACCTCACGCGGTCCCCAAGAGCCGAGCAAGATGATCGACCGGCTTTGTGAAATGGGCGTGAATCTCTTTTTTGTCATTGGTGGCGATGGTAGCCAACGAGGGGCTCATGCGATTGCTCAAGAAGCCCTTCGTCGTGGCATCGACCTATCAGTTGTAGGAATTCCTAAAACCAT
>CAYGQU010000344.1:0-3940 GCA_964352045.1 uncultured Planctomycetaceae bacterium | reverse complement strand
TTTCTGAGGTCTTATCAGCAGTTGGCGGGCTGTTGGTAGGTAACAACACAACTAGTTTCCCCAACGGAGTAGCCGTGCTCGCCCAGCCCGGCAACAAAAAAATGAACAAAACCGCAGAACAAGCCAATAGCACAAATTCTTTGCAAGACCACATCGCGAATCTCTCGGACACGATGTCGTCAGCAATCGTTGAAATCAACGACATCAATGATAACACCCAACTGCTTGCCCTGAACGCAAGGATCGAAGCAGCTCGCGCCGGATCAGCGGGCGCTGCCTTCAGTGTCGTTGCCGAAGAGATGCAAGCTCTTGGCAAGAAGACCTCTGACATTGCCAACGAACTTTCAGCACGGTCCAAAAAAACCATTGATGAGTTGGTTGACCTGATTGGATCAAGCGTCCGAGGTAGTCGTCTTACCGACTTGGCACTGACGAACATCGACCTCATTGACCGCAATCTTTACGAACGAACATGCGACGTTCGTTGGTGGGCAACCGACAGTAGTTTGGTCGATGCTTTAACCGAACCGTCGGCAGAAGCTTTTCAATATGCATCGCAACGCATGGGGGTAATCCTCAATGCCTACACGGTCTATCATGACCTCGTGCTTTGTGACAAAGAGGGCAACGTCGTTGCGAATGGCCGACCCAATCAATTCAGTTCGATCGGCGAACGGGTTCATCAGGCCGAATGGTTTCAGTCTGCCAAGTCAACCAACAACGGTGACGAATATGGTTTTGAAACGGCCCATCACTCGAATCTTGTCGATGGCAAGAGCGTGTTGGTTTATTCCTGTGGTGTTCGTCGCGGTGGTCAAGCCAATGGCGAACTACTCGGCGTACTAGGCATTCTCTTCGATTGGGCTGCTTTTGCTCAAACAATCGTGGATCAAACGCCAATTGCCCCCGATGAGAAAGCCGCGACGCGCTGTTGCATTTGTGACACAAGTGGCAACATTTTAGCCGACTCTTGGGGCAAGCAACTCAGCGAAAAAATCGAACTTCCCGAACTTCGGGAACTGTTGCAAGAAGTCAAAGGCTATAGGGTGGTTGACGTTAAGGGACGAAAATACTGCGTTGCCCAAGCTCAGGCTCCCGGATTCGAGACTTATAGCACCGGTTGGCATTCTTTGATAATTCAACCCGTTGAGCAATAAAGAAAACCATCGGCGTTAGTTAATTCGTACATCTACCAAGAGACCGTCGTTTCCTAGTAACGGGAAGCGACGGTTTTTTTGATGGTAGAAAATGGTAAAAAGAGACAAGATCACCATGGCAATATCGAATCGCTGGTAGATAATTACTTCTACAGTTTCCCCATGACCAAATTAAAAAACAAAAAATCAAGCCGCAAAAAGACCTATCAAAATAGGCTGGGCTCTGGTTGTCTAGCCTTGTTTGGATTGCCCTTCGCCGGTGTATCGGTCTTCATGGGGTGGATGCTTGGATCGGTACTGTGGCTAGGCTGGGAATCAGGCAGCTGGGACATCGTGCCAGCGAAAATCATCCAAGTCGAACTCGATGAAAGTCGTAACGACGGTAGTTCTACTTACCGTGTGATTGCCGACTATCGCTATCAATACCAAGGCAAATGGTACGATGCGAATCGTGTTGGCCTTTCTGAAGAGAAAGATAACTTCGGCGCCTACCACCGCGATCTCTACGAACGGCTCAATCAAGCCAAGCAAAATGATAAGACGGTCGATTGCTACGTCGATAAACAGAATCCAAACCGATCCTTATTAGATCGTCAGATTCGTCCTGTGACGATTGCGTTCATGCTTCCGTTTGTGTTTGGTTTTGGAACGATCGGTTTTGGGTTAATCGTAGGCTCGATCTACGCGTCGCGTAAACTAGCTGACATTGCAAAACTTGCCGAAGCAGAGCCTGATCGACCCTGGCTTTGGCGCGATGATTGGAAACAAGGGGTTATCGAATCGACGGCCAATCAGAAGCTGATGTTCATAGGCATCTTCTCAATGCTATGGAGCATTGTTGCCTTCCCGATCGCTTTCCTTATGTTTTCCGATGCTGAAGATAAACCTTGGTGGACCGTCTTACTGGTCATGATATTTCCGACCATTGGGGTCGGTTTGATTGCCTACTTTATTCACTTGTTGCTTCGATCGAAAAAATTTGGAGCTTCGACTTTGCGACTTGGCCATACGCCAGGTGTGATCGGTGGTAAGTTGACAGGTGTTGTGATGGCACCCAATAAAATATTCGATGCTAAAAGCATTAAAACAAAACTCGTCTGTCTCCAGTCGGTCAAATCAGGCGACAATACCCGAGAGGAAGTTCTCTGGGAAGACTCGCGCTTATTGAAGCAAACGCTATCCTCCGAAGAGGTAGGAAGAGTTGGCGTGCCGATTGTTTTTACGATTCCTTCAAGTTGCATGTCAACAAGCGAAGAAGATCGAATTACTTGGAAGCTTCGCGTGCAAGCGAAGACCGCCGGAATCAATTACAACGAAGAGTTCGAGGTCCCTGTCTTTCGCACCGAAGACTCACAAGAAGCGATTGAAATAGATGACCAACCACTGAGCCCTTACGAACAAGTCCTCCCCCTGAATCAACTTCTAGCCGAACAAGGAATTGTCGTTGAGTCGCTCGGCTCGCAAGATTCTATACGCTATGCATCGCCCGTTGGACGTGGATTAGGAGCCTCGATCGGGTTGACTCTCTTCTCGCTGATATGGATCGGGTCGATTGTTTTTATGTATTTTGAAGAAGTCTGGTTTTTCTTTGCTATCTTCAGCCTATTCGGTTTGTTGATTTTTTATCTCACGGTCGATAGTTGGCTCGGGTGCAGCGAGCTTAGTATTCGAGGGCATCAATGGAAAGTTCGTAGCGGTTGGTTTGGTTTTCGAGGAAATGGAACCGAGTTTACGACCGCCGATCTCAAGTCGATCAACGCCAACCAACGAAGCTCAACAGCAAGCGGAACCGATCAAACCCGATGGAAGAATCTAGTTGCTCAATTGGTAGATAGCAAACAAGTAACGCTGGTTCGTCATGTGCAATCTGGCGCTTCTGAGCGACAATTGCTCGCCGACTTGCGAAGTCGAGCGGGTTTGGATGAAGAGGGGGTGACGAGATCGCAATCGGATGAATCAGGCTTATGGGACTACGTGAATTGAGAGTCAGCCCACTCCTTAGCAGCCAGCCGTTAGCCGCGCCGTCATTAGCAGAACAGTCGTTAGCGTCATGTGTTCAACGGTAACGCACCGTTTCTTTCCTTCAGAAAAACCTACGTTGCCAAAGAATCTACTTTTCCTAAAAAAATTATTCGCGTCGATCAGCGTTCTTCTTAACACTAGGATTGCGATTAGTAAGCCGATTGAGACCGATTTAGTAGCGGATCGGTGGAAATATTAGCGATCAATTATGCGAACAAGGCATTTTCGACGTATTATTTAAGCAAGATCATTGCGATACAATCGTATAACAACTAGTTAATACAATCCTATTCGTGGAGTTTTTCATGCAAAATAATCTTGTTGGTGCTGCTGTTCTTGGCTTACTACTGTTGCTTGCAGTTATCGTGACCCAAGGGGTGGCGATCGTTGAGTCGGGAACGGTTGGGGTCGTAACGCGTTTTGGTTCGGTTCAAGACTTGGTGCTACAGCCGGGGCTACATTTTAAGACACCGATCATGACCAAAGTCATTCCTGTTGATACCCGGGTGCAAAAGGTGGAAGAAGAAGCGACCGCCAGCAGCCGTGACTTGCAGATTGTAACGTCGAAAATTGCTCTTAATTATCAAATTGACTCGGGAAAAGCGAGCGTAATTTATAGTGATCTCGGACTTCAGTATCCTTTCACTATCGTGCAACCAGCTTTGCAAGAGTCAATCAAGGCAACCAGCGCAAAATACACTGCCGAAGAGCTTATCACCAAGCGTTCGGATGTGGCCAACGTAATGCAAGAAGATTTACGA
>CAYGQU010000343.1:498-3943 GCA_964352045.1 uncultured Planctomycetaceae bacterium | reverse complement strand
ACCTTCATCGTGCGGTTACCCTGGCACATGCCCGACCGAACGGACCTCGATGCCGAACTCGAACGGGGCGTTGCTGAACTAACACGTCCTGCTTTGCCAAACTTGGCCACTTCGGGTGAAACCTCATAGTGGCTACGCTTTAGAGCTTCAATCAGTTTTTTAAGAATGGAATCGATCACCTTGGAAGTGCAAATCTATACCGATGGCGGCTGTAGCGGTAACCCAGGCCCCGGCGGCTGGGCTTTTCTTTTAATTCACCCCGAAAGTGGCAAAGAGCTTGAACAATCGGGAGCCGAACCCGAAACGACCAATAACCGCATGGAATTGACGGCCGTGGTCGAAGCGCTCGCTACGCTGAAACGTCCTACCCACGTCGAACTATTTACTGATAGCGTTTATGTTGGCAAAGGGCTTAGTGAATGGATGCCAAAGTGGAAATCCAATGATTGGCGCCGCAAAGAAAAAGGAAAATGGGCGCCCGTCAAGAATGAAGACCTATGGCGACGCCTCGACGAACTCGCTGCCCAGCACACGATTCAGTACACCCGCGTTGCTGGCCACAGTGGGCATCCGGAAAACGATCGTGTCGATGGTCTTGCGGTTGCCGCTTACCAGAAATATCTGTAAGGAAGAGCGGACCCTACGGGAAAAAGTAACCCCCTTTGGTCAGGCTTGCGCAACGAGTCAATGCGCTCTAAACTGCTTGCATGGATCCGCGTCTTGCAGCACCGATCGAAACCTTACCCCGTGTAACGCAACAACAGGCGGCGGCGATAGCTCGTGCTGGCGTACGGAACGTGGCCGAGGCGATATTCAACTTTCCACGCGATTACGAAGACTTTCGCGATCAATCGCTAATCGCCGAGCTAGTGGAAGACCAACCACAAACCGTGGTTGGTGAAGTTATCGACATTGAATCACGTGGCGGGTTTGGCAAGAGCCGACTGGGCGTCGTCGTGCAAGACCAAAGCGAAACGCTGCGAGCGACTTGGTTTAACCAAGCGTTCATGCGTAAGAAGTTTGAGATCGGCCAACGTGTCCGCTTCTCGGCTAAGCCGAAGATGAAAGGTTTGCGGTGGGAGATGACCCATCCAAGAGTCGCTTGGCTCGATGAGGAAGAGAGTCCGACCGAAGAAGGTCTGCTCCCCGTCTACTCGTTGACCGAAGGGGTCACGCAGTACACCATGCGGCGCGTGATTGGCTTAGCAATCGAGGCGGGCATCGGAGCGGTCGAAGAAGTTTTCTCTCCTGCGTTGTTGGCCGAGAATGATTTGTTATCCATTCAACAAGCACTGCGTTCGATCCATCACCCGTGCGATGAAACGGCACGGGACCAAGCTCGGCGTCGGTTTGTTTACCAAGAGCTTTTTGTCTTACAGTTGGCGTTGGCGGCAAGACGACATCAACATCGAGTCAGTTTCAGTGCTCCTGAGCTGCCGGTTGATACGCAACTCGACGCCCGAATTCGTCGGCTTTTCCCCTTCGAACTGACCGAAGGGCAAGAGCAAGCGATTGCCGACATAACCGCTGACCTAGCACTCGATACGCCCATGAATCGCCTTGTGCAAGGTGACGTGGGATCGGGCAAGACAATCGTCGCCCTTTATGCCATGCTCGTTTGTGTCGCGCGGGGACAACAGGCCGCACTGCTTGCTCCGACCGAGGTACTCGCCCGGCAACATGCTCAAACGCTCGACAAAATGCTTAAAGTAAGCCGTGTTCGCGCTCGGCTACTCGTTGGTAGTATGTCCGAAGTAGAAAAAGCTGAGGTACGAGCCGGGCTTTTCTCGGGCGACGTTGATCTTGCGATCGGCACGCACGCGCTGCTGCAAGAGAAGGTCGAATTCAAGCAACTGGGCCTCGCCATTATCGACGAGCAACACAAGTTTGGAGTCAAACAACGGGCAGCTCTGAGGAGCGGAAACCAATCGCCCCATTACTTGGTAATGACCGCCACGCCGATACCTCGCACGATGAGCATGACGCAGTTTGGCGATCTCGATGTTTCGAGCATTAAAGGACTGCCACCGGGACGTACACCGATTTCGACTTATCTCGTCACGCATGACAAAGAGTCGCGCTGGTGGGAATTCGTCCGCAAGAATCTTCGAGATGGCCGACAGGCTTTTCTCGTTACCCCTTTGGTGGAAGAGTCGGACTCAATCGATGCGGCAAGCGTCAAGCAAGCGTTCGAGGAGTTAACCAATGGCGAGCTCGAAGCGTTCCGCGTTGGTTTACTGCATGGCCGCATGCCGCCGGCAGAGAAAGAGCAAGCGATGCACGACTTTCGTGCGGGAAAAACCCAACTGCTCGTCAGCACGACCGTCATCGAGGTAGGCGTCGATGTGCCGAACGCAACGATGATGATCATCGCTTCGCCCGGCCGATTCGGTCTAAGCCAGCTGCATCAGTTGAGGGGCCGCGTTGGCCGAGGAACGCACGCGGGGGTTTGTGCGTTAATGCTCCCAGAAGAGCCAGCCGAGGAGCTCCAAGAACGACTACAAGCGTTTGCCGATACGGCCGACGGTTTTGAACTTGCCGAATTAGATTTTCGTATGCGCGGCCCTGGTGATCTGTTCGGCTCTAAACAGAGTGGGCTCCCTCCGCTAAGGATTGCCGATTTGCTACGCGATCGGGAAGTTTTAGAAGAAGCCCGAGTCGCAGCACAGAAACTCTTTGATAAAGACCCCGGTCTGAAAGAACCAGAGAACGCCGCACTAAGGCGGCAGATGCTCAGACGTTACGGGGCGTCGCTTGAGTTAGGTGACGTTGGGTAAGTGCTTTTTGTAGGGTAGCGTGCTTGTCACCTACCTTTTACTTTTCCGCTACGAGAATACGATGGTCACGGCAAAATGCTCGGTAAAGAATCCCCAAAGTCAGATGCAAGCACCTGACCTACTAGACTCACGCCTCGGCGGTGATCTTTTCGCCGAGCTTCCAGCTATCTTCGCTCCGCTCGACTTTGCGGTAGAGCGTGTCGCGCTCGATCGGGTCACGACCCGCTTCGCGGATGATGCGTTCGATGTCGGCGACGCTCATCACCTCGGGAGTCGTTGCGCCGGCGTCATGGTAGATCAATTCGTGACGAACGGTGCCATCAATATCGTCGGCTCCATACGAAAGCGCAATCTGAGCGGTGCCAATGCCGAGCATGATCCAATACGCTTTGATGTGATCGATGTTATCGAGCATCAAGCGTGCGACCGCCATTTGGCGTAGGTCCATCAAGCCCGATGGCTTGCGGATGTTGTTGTCGATGCCAAGCTTGTTGTTCTCAGGGTGGAACGACAACGGAATGTACGTTTGCAGCCCGCCTGTTTCATCTTGCAGTTCGCGCAGGCGGATCAGATGATCAATGCGGTGCATTGGTTCTTCGATGTGGCCGTAGAGCATGGTGCAGTTCGAGCGAATGCCGAGGGCATGTGCTTCGCGATGCGTTTCGAAC
>CAYGQU010000343.1:0-488 GCA_964352045.1 uncultured Planctomycetaceae bacterium | reverse complement strand
AACCAACGCCGTGAATCGGCTTTATGTTCGCAAATTTTGCTGCCGATTTCAGGATGGAAAATCTCGGCACCCCCACCAGGTAAACTACCGAGGCCTGCCTCTTTCATGTCCTCCAGAACCCAACGGATTGGCTTTTTGGTAAGCCGTGCAAACCAATCGATTTCGACCGGTGTCCACGCTTTGAGGTGGAGCGTTGGGTAGTTGTCATGCAGCAAGCTAACGACTTTACGATACCAATCGTACTTGGCTTGATGATGCAGCCCTCCGACGATGTGCATTTCGGTACAGCCATTGTCGACCGCTTCTTGGCCCCGCTTGAGGATCGCCTCGTCTTGCATCCAGTAACCTTTGGGGTCACGCAGATCAGACCGGAACGCACAGAAGGTGCAGCGGTAGACGCAAATGTTCGTCGCGTTCAGGTGGGTGTTGATGTTGTAGTAGCCCGCGTTGCCGTTTTTTCGCTCGCGGACCAAGTTGGCGAGTTCGCC
>CAYGQU010000342.1:0-3953 GCA_964352045.1 uncultured Planctomycetaceae bacterium | reverse complement strand
TAGGTGCGCGCGATTTGTTCCTCAATGACATTGACTACAGCATCATTCAGGAGGGCATCGTCGTTTTTACCTTCTGCCATCGCAGTTATTCCCAAAATCTAATCCGCTCGAAACGTGTTAAACAATACTTTATCGAATCACGTTGGTCACTTTACTTTAAACGCTTGCTGCTGAAATTCAGTTGTCACGTGTGTCGCCACTTGCGAAGCGGCCCAAGGCTTCTTTAACAATCTCACTTTGGCGGTCGGAAGAAATATCTTGCCGAACCACTTTGGCTGCCAAGTCGATTGCCAAGCCGGCACTCGATTCAGCGAGTTGACGAACAGCCGAATCACGTGCATGCTCGATATCACGAACCGCACGATCACGAGCTGTGTCTGCCAAAGCTTGGCCATCGGCTTTACCCTGTGCTCGCGTCTGCTCAGCATCGCGATGAGCTTCTTCAAGCAGAGCACGCACTTCATCGGCAGTACTAGCAAGCTTGGCTTGGTGTTCGGCAAGAAGGGCTTTGGCCTCTTCGTGCTTCGCATCGGCTGCTGCTAGGTTGCCGGTGATTCCCTCTTCACGAGCCTTGAGTCCTTCCATGATTGGAGTCCAAGCCATCGACTTGAGGACGTAGAGTGTGATTAGGAAAACACCCAAAGTCCACAGTGCGAGATCGGGATCCGTAGCAAGTGGATTGGGAGCCGACTCGCCGCCACCATGTGCCCCGTGCTCTTCATCGTGGGCATGCTCGTCACCATGACCAGCCTCATCGTGATCGGCATCGCTATGATTCGAATGCTCTTCTTCAGCTGGCTCGGCAACTTCTTCCGATGCCGCTACAGCAGGCTCGGCGTCGGCCTTATCCACGGCAGCTTCGGTTTTAGTTTTCGATTCAGCCGTTGCAGACTCCTGAGCCAATGCCGTTGGGGCACTTACCTGGATAGCAAAGGTAAAAAGAAGCACGAATAACAATCGGTAAATCATAACGATCCTCACACCAAGTTCTCACAGGTGGTGAAAACGATCATTGCTTGTTAGCAATGGCCAGTTCCCCATGGGAGAATGAGAGCGAATGCACGAACAATGCTGACATCAACCTGTTGGTTGACGATCAGCCAGCGATAATAAATCCAATGACGATCAACGCGAAGAACGCAGCCCCTTCGATAAGTGCTGCTGCGATAATCATCCCCGTTTGGATGTTACCCGAAGCTTCAGGTTGACGACTCATCGCTTCAACAGCCTGTCCGCCGATGCGTCCAATACCGATACCAGCTCCGATAATCACCAAGCCAGCACCGATGCCAAGACCGAGTCGGCTGTAACCGAAGGACGAATCAGCCTTCGCTAGTTCTACCTTCTGAGCTTGCTCTTCAGCGTCGATCGCTTGAGCCATAGCAGGTGCGCCTGTGAGGACGACTGCCGAAAACAACATTGCAATGCGAATCCAGTTAGCCACGGATATTTCTCCCGAAAATCTGAAATAGGCCCGATTTGCATCGGACGAGGTTGGTTTGCTCAAGTCATGGATCGTAACGACAGTGGACTCATACTAGTGAGGGTGCACTGACGCTCCGATGAACAGAGCTGACAAAAAGGTAAAAATATAAGCCTGTAAAAAGGCAACAAATAGTTCTAATAAACTCAGTGCCGTCGCCCCGAGCACGCTAGCGGGCGCGACAGCCCACCATACGATGCCTAGGCTGTAAGCAGCTGAGATAAATCCGAGTAGTACGGCAAGCACAACGTGACCCGCCAGCATATTCGCAAGCAATCGAACTGCAAGCACAAAGTGCTTAATTAGCAGTCCAAGCAATTCAATAACGAAAATCAGTGGCACCAAAAACAGGGCAACGGGCCCTGGTAAATCCATGTGAGGTATTTGCGCTTTCAAGAATCCGGCAACGCCAAATTTCTGCACTCCGACCTTAACCACCGCGCCGAAAGTTAACAAAGCCATCACAGCGGTAACTGCCAAGGCTCCGGTCGGCGACCCCATCCAAGGAAGCATGCCAAAGAGATTGCATCCTAAAACGAAGAAGAAGACGGTCCAAAGGAAGGGCAAAAAGCGGTCGGCGTCTTCCTTGCCGATGCAAGGTCGGGCGACTTCGTCTCGGATGAAAACCAAGAACGTTTCAAGCAGATTGGCAAACCAACCTTTGGCTGCTTTGCCCGAGCTAATGCGGGTCGCTAACCAGCCAAAAAGCAAAATGGCAATGATTGCCACAAACAACTCGATAGCCATGAACTTCGTGAAAACAAAGTCAAGCGGTTGAACTGCGTTATCGACAATCGGATTGCCCGTCTGTGACGTCCAGACCGGCTCGTAAGCTGGCCCATGGCCATGATCCGAACCCTCGATCTCGGTTGCCAATGGTTGTGGCAAGTAAATATGCCCATCCTTCCCCTCTTCCGCAAAATTGCGTGGAAAATGGAAGTACGTCGCATCTTGGACGTGCTCAAAGAGCTTCGATGGTGAGAGGGGATTGCTTCCAGCCATGGGATGATCTTATCGCTTAGATGCGTGCCTGGAGAGGGGGGTTGGTTTCTTGTTGCCTCGCTGCGTTGGCGACTTCTGCTAAGAGTAATCCACAATACAGGGGCAAGGCTATTGCAACAGCCAATTTACTATCAACGCCATAAAAGCGAATTACAAACGCCATCGCTGCTAGTGCACAGGCACCACGTATTAGCATCCCGAACGCCAAGCGCTTGGTTAAAGCCATGCGATTGACGTTACCTTTTGATAATGCAGTAGATTTTGTCCACAAAACCCAATCGACGAAATGGGTGGTAACGAACAACAAAATTGCGAGCAAAGTCCCGCTCGATGCAACCAACAAAGCATCCATTCCGGCAAGGGTTGTTGCAACAAGAGTGACCAATGCGCCAAAGCAAACAACAAGTGCCATCGGTTTCGGTACCGTGGCCTTTGGATGCGTCGTCAGCTTCGTTGGATCTTCGGTAAGGACCGACATCGGGATAAGTTGCAAAGTGGTTGGTCGAATGAGTTTCGATTTTTGAAACGAGTCAGCTCTTATTGATTCTTCGTGCCGTCAAAACGTTTGATTAAAATTCCTCGGACTCTTGCTCTTCTTCCTCAAGTTCTTCTTCTAACCCCTCCGCGTTATACGGCTTGGTTGGAACAAAATTCTTCTGCCTTTGGGCTCCCATTAGGACTAGCCGAAATATGCCGTAGGCAAATCCTAAGGTGAAGCCCACCAAGGTCAGCACTGGTTGCGTCTGCCAATAGCTATCTAGCCAGTAGGCAAGCAAACCAGGTACTACCATTCCCAAGGCAATCGTAAAGCACTCTGACGCAAGCTGGTTGGCCCGCGCGATGGTTGAGAGCGAGGACGAGGAGTCGTCCGATTCTCGGTCCTGAGTCACTTTTTCGGTTCCCGTGGGGGATCGCCACGACCCTAGCTTGTTGCCACGATCGTGATCTGATCGGTTCCACCGAATCAGTCTCCCGAATTGGTTTCACCACAGCTTTTACACATGTTCTTCGTGAAGCTAAGTCTCGTCAACGCCCTAAGTTGGAATTCGTGCTTTTTTTCACAAAGTCATAATTCAATCCCCAATCGGACAAAATCGAGACTTTTCAACAGGGTAAAACCTAATTCTATCGATCACTTCCCTGTCGGAGCGCGTCGACAATTGGCATGAAGTCCGTAAATCGTTTAATAGCAATAACTTAACGATATTTGTATTCTAGGATTCTTAGGCATTCATCATTTGAATATCCTCGCTCGCCTTGTTAAAATAGGTAGACATAAGCTCGCCTTATATTAAGTCTTTCCCGTTTTTACAGCTCGTCCTGTTTTTTGCGTTTTACCGCCAATGCTGGTGAAGAGATGCATGAACTGCACCAATTGCTTGACAAGCAGCTGATAGATGAGCGCCTACCTTAGCCCCCCCCTCCCCAAGATTTGAATTACTCAAGTCAGCCGATCGGCAAAAAGCAT
>CAYGQU010000341.1:0-3956 GCA_964352045.1 uncultured Planctomycetaceae bacterium | reverse complement strand
TTGTCGTGGTCGATCATGGTTCGCGTCGTGCGGAGAGCAATGCGCTGCTTTTGGAAGTTGTGGCCATGTTTGAGCAGGGATCGAAACTGCCAATCGTCGAACCAGCCCATATGGAACTGGCAGAACCTTCGATCGCCCAAGCATTTGAAGCTTGTGTTTCTCGTGGCGCTGAGTTGGTTGTGGTCTTTCCTTATTTCTTATCACCTGGCCGTCACTGGAGCCAAGACATTCCTAATTTGGCAAAAGAAGCATCAGCGAATCACCCTGAAGTGAAGCATTTGGTTACCTCACCGCTCGGACTACATGAGCTAATGGGACAAGTCATGCAAGCTCGCATTCAGCATTGTCTTGAGCACTCGCTCAGAGGGACCAAGGCTTGCGATCTCTGTCATCCAGGCGAAGGTTGTTCGATCAGCTAGCATGCTAGCAAAGCCAATTGATCCGTCAGTCATGCCATCGCATTCAAATGACGATGATAATTCTAGTCGTGCAGGATGCTCGGCTTGCTGTGCGCTTACGCACTCATCGAGTGCTCCGATTTTACTCGTTCATGGAGAGCAAGGATGCTCGCCTTCAGCCGCTCGTTTGCCGTCGCAATGTTAATTGTTGGCCTATCGCAAAACACTTCATTCTGCCAAGCCGATGAACCGTTTGTTCCCGGCACAGGCGAATTTCTTGAGGACTGCTCCGACAATTTTGAAGATGAAACCTGGTCCTACCGGACGAACCTTCCCAAGAGCAGCCACGAACAAGACGAACGGCAGCGTAGCCCAGGAGGATACTCGAACAACAAGCTTTGGCATGAAGGAGCAAAGCGGGGAACTCCCGACGTTGTAAAACGCGTTGCTACCCCTGCCAACGGCATCGAAGGTAGCACCGGTGCCTTAATGTTCCAAACCAAACTCTCAGGAATCCCTGGCCGAACGAGTGGCAAGCAACAGCAAGATGATTTACTAATGAAATTCGACCGTCGTCTTGGTCGTTCGATTCCCGTGGCATGGCAACCAAGCTGCACGGTTCGTGTTTACTTGCCTGAGTTCGATCAATGGGAAAACCGAACCGGTCCTTCCTTCGGTATGCGAGCCGACTGCCGAGGCAATACACCTGACCGCAAGGTTGAACCTTACTGGCCGGGAATGTTTATTTTGTTCCGCAGCGAAACGTCACGTCAGTTTGAATCGGACTACGCCCAACTTACCGTTCGTGCCGGCACGCGTGGCAATGACATGCGTAGTTTTGAAATTAAAGAACCAGGTTGGTGGACTTTAGGCATGTCGTTCACACCTGATGGCAAAATTCATTACTACGCCAGCGAAGGGGTCGATGACTTGACCGAAGAGGATTACCTCACGTCGAGCTTCCCCTACAATTATAAAGCGATGACGTTCAACAACTTCTTTTTCAACGTTGCGAACTACGACAACGGGCGAAGTTGGTCAACTCCGTGGGTAATCGACGATCCGAAGATTTTCGTCCAGCCACCCAACGGCATGGAAGTCGCTCAGCTGTATCGTAAGAAGTACAACCGAACGGCCAGCACCAAGAGCCGTAGTTACAGCAGCAATAGTCAAAGCAGCACTCGAACCGCCTCAAAAAGCTCAAGCACAAGAAAGAGCTACGGCCGGTCGAGCCGCTAACCGCTTCAAACTAGCTGTCAGTAAATTGATATCAACTAAGCCCCACGGGAAGTTAATTTGACTTCTTGAGGGGTTTTTTTCATGTTATTCATGCCTGACGCCTACAGTCTAACTCATTGCTATCAGGCGATTTACTGAACAGTCATCCATTTCGGCATTCGTATTGCTTCTAGCTTCTCTGACCACGTGGCAAGATTGCGTCGAGCACCTCAGCTTGATCTAAAGACCACGAATTTACGACTCAGGGAGGCACCTCAATGACCCAGCAAACCAGTTGCACTAACTACCTAAGCTCCTTGTCAATCAGCCTGTTGGTGTTGCTCTTGCTTGGCAGCTTTCATCCGACGGCATCGGCCCAAGGCATCAACGATATCTATGCGATAGCAGGCGAAATCCGAGGACAAATGGCAATCGTTAACGCGCAAGCTGAAGCAACTCTCTGCGATTGCGATGATTATGACGATGTGAGAGACGAACTCGAAGAACTTTGCGAAAAAATGGATCGCTTCGAGCAACGGCTTGCCGAGCCGATTCGATCAGAAAATCAATTACGCCGTCTTCGTAAAGCAGCGATTCGAGTCGATGAACAAGCCGAGGAAGTTCTCGAAGAAATCCGCGATGCCATCGAAGATCTGCGCGACGACCGTTCGATCAATCGACACAGGGTCAACCAGTTCGGCTATGGCTACCCACGTACGCAGTACTACCAGTTACCTCCCCGGTTTGCATCGGCCAATCAATTTGGTTTCACAACGCCCGGCTACGGACAGATTCCAACTTATGGAGCAAGTTATCGTTCGAGCGGTATTCAAATCACGCTTGGTGGTGGTAGGCCAAGGGTTCAATTGGTTTCAACCCCGGTTTTTGCTAGCCCCTACAGCAGGTCTGATTTCCGTCAGGCGGGCTTACACGGTAACTCAGCAGCCAACGCCCTGTGTGCCGAGGCGGAGCGGCTTCAACAGCTAACTTGCCAACTGGTACGCCTGCTTCGCTAACCAATTCATATAGTCTGCTTGACGAAAACTGATTGAAAAAGCGAGCAGCAAACTGCCTATCTTGACATGATCATTCGCATGACCAAGTGAGCAAGCAACTTAATTGACAATCAACGACAACACCCAACCCCGGGGGCTTAGCCGTTTCGCTAGCCAACGGGGTTGTAGTCTATCGGCATAGCAAGATAATCGTAGAATAACTCCCATGGGTAGTTCGTGAGTGACGAACTTATAGCTTCCGACGATTAAAAACTTTTCAAAGAATTTCACACTAGACGAACGGAAATCGTAATGCCACGCAATCGGACTTATGACAACGCCGCCACCTGCATTGGCGATACCCCGATGATTCGTATCAACCGTTTAGTACCCAAAGGGCATGCGACGGTCTTTGCTAAATGTGAATTTTTTCAGCCGCTTAATAGTGTGAAGGATCGCATCGGGGCGGCCATGATCGAAGCGGGCGAAAAGGCAGGCCACATCACAGCCGATACGCACATCGTTGAGCCGACCAGTGGCAATACAGGTATCGCGCTCGCGTTTGTCTGTGCCGCCAAAGGTTATAAGCTCACCCTGACAATGCCCGAATCCATGTCCATGGAACGTCGTACCTTGTTGCGAGCGTTGGGTGCGGAGTTGGTTCTAACTCCGGCAGCCGACGGCATGAAGGGAGCCATCAACAAAGCAACCGAAATGGCAGCCGAGCCAGGCGCCTGGATGCCCCAACAATTCGAGAATCCTGCCAACCCCGCTATCCACGAAGCAACAACGGGCCCCGAAATTTGGGAAGATTCGGGGCATGATATTGATGCGCTCATTGCTGGTGTTGGTACAGGCGGAACGATCACCGGATCAAGCCGTTACCTCAAAGCACAAAACTCGGCCTTCAAAGCAATTGCCGTCGAGCCGACCGACTCGCCCGTTATCGCTGGTGGCAAGCCGGGGCCGCACAAAATCCAGGGCATCGGGGCTGGGTTCATACCTGGCAACTTGGATACAAGTCTAATCGACGAAGTGATTTCCGTCAGCAACGAAGAAGCCTTTCAATGGGCACGCCGATTAGCAAAAGAAGAGGGTATCATGGCCGGTATCTCAAGCGGAGCCAACATGTGCGCTGCCGCTAAGGTTGCAGCCCGTCCCGAAATGGCTGGCAAACGGATCGTGACTATCATGTCCTCGCTCGGCGAACGCTACTTGTCGACCCCACTGTTTGAAGGCCTAGCGGGTTAAAATTTAACTCTTCCTGCAGGATAAGTTGATTCGTCGCTATTCTTTCAACCATCTGAAAGACTAGCGATTTTTTTAGACCGCCCCCTAACTTTTC
>CAYGQU010000340.1:1754-3974 GCA_964352045.1 uncultured Planctomycetaceae bacterium | reverse complement strand
AGCCGACTCTCCGCCTCAGGATCTTTGGGTGCGGGGTTCGATGTCACGATCTTCTCGGCAGCAGGGCTAGGTAGAGACATTTTTTAGCAAGGGCGTTGGTTTTATGACAAAGGTTCGTGGTGAACAATTGGGGTTCGTGGTGAACAATTGGCAAAACTAAGAAGTGATGATGATTCCATGATGACTACAAATACGAAAGAATTGTCCCGCTGTAGGCAACCGTATCCGATTTGGGCGAGAATATCCTCTATCGGTCCGCAAGGAAAGCGTTTGGCCAGTATCGGCAGACAAGATTAACCCAACTAAGCGGTTTTTCTAAAACAGGGGAGCTAATCGCGAACCTAATTCAAACTTCATCAAAACTTAACCAAACACCCCAAGTTGTTCTGTATGAAGTATTTAGCTTGATTTGGTGCCTATCTCACTTAGAATTGGCTGAACGGCAAGTGAGTGTGCTAAATCTAGTGCGTCGCATCATAAGCAATCGCTAGCGGCTCTATCTTACGAAAAGAGCCGTAGGTGCAATAAGACCAAGTGCTAATTACAAAGTTTACAAGTGCTAATTACAAAGTTTATAAGCAACCCCATTCGGCAAGGAGGCTTTCGGATATGAACCTAGGGAAAACCATAATAATCATTTTGGCATTTGTTTTTTTTGCCCAAACGAATTTAGACGCACTCAAGGCTCAGGAGGCGCCAATCGAGTTGGCTAGCGTGGGGCTCGATGACTTCGTTATTAAGCCAGGACAGGCAGCACCTGTTGATCGCTTCAGCCCAACCCTGCCGCAATCAAAACAACAATCGCCCTACGATCAACCGAACTATGAGCCTTCAGTTAGGCCAATCAGCCAACCAACTCAGCAGCCACCAATCTTGCCGCCAAACGGCGGTAGTCCGCAGGTAATGGAGATTGGCCTAACAGGTCCTTCGACGGTGGGGAATAGCCAAGTAGGGGGTGGTCCTGAGTGGCAGATCCTGCAAAATCCGAATGGGCCGCACACAGCTATCCTATTTGACCCTATCCGCCAAGTCATCGCTGTTTATCAGATCGACTCGGCAAGCGGGGCGATTACACTAAAGAGTGTCCGCAACGTGAGTTGGGACCTACGGATCGAGGATTACAACTCGAACAAACCAGCGCCAAAAGACATACGAGCTATGCAACCTTAGCAATGTCGCCGGCAATTGGAAAATCGCTCGATTGGAACGAGCCGCCTATCTAATAAGGCACACATTCCATAAACGGCGATTTGAAAACAACGAATTAACGAATCAAGAACGACCCCTCACCCTAACGTCAACCTGATGTCAAATAAATTCATTGGTCTCGACGACGCCGCGGCGCAGCTCGGAATCTCCAAAGAACGTCTCAACGAACTACGCGAGGCAGGCGATCTTCGCGCCTATCGCGATGGAACGAGCTGGAAATTCCGGACTGAAGAAGTCGACAAAATGTCTGAAGCGGGCGTTCCAAGCAACGATGCGTCGGACGATGACTTTGGATTATCCGACTCGGGCCTAGGCGCCGACGAAAGTGACTTGTCGCTTGATCTTTCTGGCTCGGCGCTATCGCTTGGTGGGGATGAGCTATCGCTCGAAGAGAGTGACGATGTCCTAGGAGTCGAACCACTGTCCGAAGGAGACGATGCTGAGTCGATACTCTTGAGCGATAACGACCTCGAGGGGGGACTCCCTCGGCCTCCCAGTACGATTATTGGTAAAACCGATCTAGGCCTGGAAGAGGATGATCTCTCGCTGAAAACCGAATCGGATATGGTTCCTAAGTCGGAAGTGGCCGCTACGGACGCGGTGGCCAATGATGCAGATATCCCCCTCGAAATGCCTTTAACGCCTGATCCTTCCGAAGCATTCGATGACTTGGAAGAACTGGAACTCGATCTCGATGCCGAATCAAGCCGACTGCTCGATGCGGGCGACGTGGCAGCTGCTCAGGCAGCAGCAGTGGCGGGTGAGATGAGCGATGATCTGCTGGGCAACGTGACTGATAGTGATAATGAGTTTGAACTGGATCTTGATGCGAGTGATGATTCGCTTGTACTCGACACCGAAGGTTCTAAATCAGCCGACTCGCCCTCAGGTTCGGGCGGAAGCGTCGCGGGTCTTTCAGGACTCGACATGATCGAAATAGGTGAAGATGAACAAGACGATATGGTGCTGGGCGATGATTCGGACGACATGTCGCTGGCAACAGGTGATAGT
>CAYGQU010000340.1:0-1744 GCA_964352045.1 uncultured Planctomycetaceae bacterium | reverse complement strand
ACCTGGCTCCCTCTGATAGTGGGATCGCGCTGGACGAAGTGCCACTTGACTTGGCAGGTTCGTCAATCGGCTCGGCTCTCGACTTAGCTTCTCTTTCGGCGAGCATCCAAGAGAGCGCTCCTAAAGCCTCAGCATCGGATGTCGCTTCAGGCGATGACTTCTTGCTGATGCCAGTTTCGGGCGAAGATAGCGGCGACGAAGATAGCTCGCAGATTGTTGCTCTTGATTCGATCGAAGAAGGGGAAGAACCTGTTAGCTTTGAGCCCGATGCCTCATTCACGGCAGCTGGTTCAGAAGTAGGTCTTGGCTTTGAGTCAAGCGAAGATGATGAATTGGGGGGCGATCTCGGAGCGGGCATTGCTCCAGTTGGCGCCACAGCAGCTGTTGCTGCGGTTCCCGACACCTCGTTCCCAACATGGATTATCGCACTGCTCGTTTGTAGTCTGCTAACGATGTCTCTCTGTGGCCTGATGGCACTTGATCTGGTCCAAAGCATTTGGGCCTGGGACGAGCCCTTCGACATGAATAGTGCCATCATGGACCAAATTTTGGCGATCATGGGTAAATAGGCTAAGTCTGTCGTCTTCACTCTACAGGTCAGAGGAAAGAGAGACGCTTATCTAATGCGTCTCTCTCAATGGGACTGGCTACTATCAGCACTGGTAGTCATAGCGATTGCTTTGCCATTGCATGCGGTCCCCTGGAGAGAGGTTAATTCGCAACGCGTCGAATCGTCGCTTAACTAGGCCCTGACATCGATTCCCCTATAATTCTAGGATGTAGCCTGGGAGAAAATGGAGGGGGTCAGCTATCGGGTTTCGATGGCTATCTGATCTCGATGAAGGGAACGCGAAATTCTAGGGGTTTTTTAACCATGTTGCTGATTGCTCTAAATCGCCATCGATTCGATATTCACTTGCGAAGCTGCGTCGCAATGCTTGTGCTAATCGCGTTGGTTGGCTGCCAGTCTAAAGAAGGGATCTCGACCTACTACACAGAAACCGAATCGCCCGCGGTTCGTACAACAGTTGCTGATGAAGCAGCCGTCAATCAAGGCCTTCCGAGAACATCACAGCAATCAACCGCCGCTCGACAAAATCGTGGCAAGCCAACCGATCGGATGATCGCAGTGATCGTCCCGACAGAAAACCAAGCTTGGTTCCTCAAAGTCGTGGGACCTATTGCCAAGGTCAATTCGCGTGAGAAAGCTATTCTCGATTTCTTTGCTGAAGTAGAAGTCAACGCTGAAGAACCTGCCTGGGATTTACCCAAGGATTGGCAAGTTGGATCTGAGAAGACGATGCGACTTGCCACGCTGCTTATTCCAACCACTAACGCAGATACCCCCACGCCAGAATCCGAACCGCTTGAATTATCCATTATCGGCCTTCCATTGACGGGAGATTGGTCGAGCCAGGTGCTTAGCAACGTAAATCGTTGGCGAAAGCAGCTTGGCCGCGATCCGTTGACTATTTCCCTACTTGAGGAGATGACGACGCCAATAGAGATTACCGACGGTTCAATCCTGTTTGATTCGACCGGCTGGTTTGATGATGGGGGGATGTCGAGTGGCGGAGGAGCACCATTCGCCCCCTTTGCAACAAGCGAATCTTCCGGTCGTGACAAGTCATCAACGCCAACGAAGAGTCCGCCTGCTGCGACTCCCAAGCCAATGCAGAGTAGCAGTAAGACGATGGCTAGTGCACCTGCCGTCCCTGTAGGCTCGGGTAATCTCAAACATACG
>CAYGQU010000339.1:0-4005 GCA_964352045.1 uncultured Planctomycetaceae bacterium | reverse complement strand
CTAACATTTTTGAAGCTAATTAGTTATGGACCCCAAACGCACAATTAACGCACGACGTACACGTCGGAAGTTTCGTGTTCGCAAGAGCTTGACCGGAACTCCCGAGCGTCCTCGGTTAAGCGTGTCGCGAAGTCACAAGAATATCTCGGCTCAGGTGATTGATGACCTGTCGGGTAAGACTTTGGCTTCCGCTTCAACGCTTGACAAACAATTGTCTGCAAGCGTCACCTATGGTGGTAACAAAGATGCCGCTGCCGCCGTTGGTAAAGCCATTGCCGAGCGTGCTTCCGAAGCGGGGATCAAGCAGGTTTGCTTTGACCGTGGTTCATTTAAGTACCATGGCCGACTCGAGTCATTAGCCACGGCGGCTCGTGAAGCAGGACTTGATTTCTAAGCAATAAGATTTCTAACACAATGAAATTGATAAGCGATTGACCTCCCATATGGCGTTCGCTTCGCGACAGAATAAGATATTTTACGATACCAAAACTACTCCGATCAAATCCGCCAGAGGCGATAACCGTGCCCCCACAATCAACCGACCGACCGAAAAAAGGTGATCGTAAGAAGAACGATCGCAATGGTGAACGCCAACAGGGCGAGCTTTCGGAAAACGTCGTCAAGATCAAGCGTTGTTCTGCCGTTGTTAAGGGTGGACGTCGCTTCAGTTTTGCTGCCCTCATCGTGGTTGGTGACAACAAAGGTAAGGTTGGCTTAGGCTACGGCAAAGCTAATGAAGTACCTCCAAGCGTTGAAAAAGCACGCAAAGAGGGTATGCGTAGCATGATCACCGTGCCACTAGAAGGATCGACCATTCCGCACGTCGTCAAAGGTAAGTTCGGCGGAGCCGAAGTGATTCTTGTTCCTGCATCGGATGGTACTGGTGTTATCGCAGGTGCGGCTGTTCGAGCTGTCTGCGAATCGGCAGGCATCCACAACATTCTAACCAAGAGCTTTGGCTCAAATAATCCAATTCCATTGGTCAAGGCGACCATGGAAGCCCTAAAGCAGCTTCGCCCCAAATCTGAGGTGGAACGTCTGCGAGGAGTGACGTTGTCATGATTTTAGATGAAGTACATCGCGGGATAACCAAGAATAAGAAACGACGTCGTATTGGACGAGGACCTGGCTCGGGCCACGGCAAAACGTCGGGACGTGGTCATAAAGGGGCTGGCTCGCGTGCTGGCAACTCGGCACATGTTACCTTCCAAGGGGGTGCCATGCCGATGATTCGCCGCGTTCCTAAGCGTGGTTTCAACAACCGTTGGGCTTTGAACGTCGTGGTGGTCAATGTTGGCCAAATCAACGAGGCTTTTGGCGAAGGTGAAGAAGTAACGATCGAAGCCCTTTCGGCCAAAAATATCGCTAAGGGCCGTTTTGATGAGCTCAAGGTGCTTGGCGAAGGGGATTTAACTAAGAAACTGAAGATATCGGCCCATCGTTTCAGCAAGTCAGCGGCTGAAAAGATCACCAAGTCGGGTGGCGAAATGGTTGTAGTTCCTGGTAAGACACCGGTTGCTGAAAAGCAACGACTCAAGAAGCAAGAAAAGGGAGCCACCAAGGCCTAGCCGTGATAGGCCTAACTACGATAGACCTAGCCACCAAAGTTTAGCCAACTAAGTTTAGCCAACTAAGTTCAGCCAACTAAGAATGGCACCCATTCCTGATGGTTACAATTGCATCAAGGGACCACGATTCAAGGTCATTTTTGCCCAGTCCCGGTTTTTGCCCAGTCCCGGGTAGTTGAATTCAGCCAAACCACCTAGAATCTCTTCACAAGAGATACTTTACAGACACCTAACGTACCCAAGCAGCCTCGAAGCTAAGACGGATCCATCATGCTCGAGAAGTTTCGCATAATCTGGCAGATTCCCGAGTTGCGCCGGAAGATCCTTCTGACGCTCTTCATGCTAGGCATTTATCGAATCGGTTTTCAAATCAATTTGCCGATTGTCGATTTTGAAAAGCTAGCCGAGTTCCAAAACAGCCAAGGTGGGGTCAACGACCTCCTCAAGCAGGTAGCGGTCCTCAGTGCAAGTCAGCTTAATAATATCACGATCTTTGGCCTCGGTATCATGCCGTACATTTCGGCCTCGATTATCTTCCAGTTGTTAGGCAGTGTGATCCCCCAGCTCGAAGCGCTTCAAAAAGAAGGCGAAGCAGGGCGGAAGAAGATCAACGAGTACACACGCTACGCAACGGTCATACTTTGTATTATTCAAAGTTGGTTCTTTGTCGGCTCGTTTGCTGAGTCGCAAGGTTTGGTCGCGGATGCGTTTCTCAATCCTGCCACAGGTAGTATGTTAATGGGATGGAAGATCGCTGCCATCTTAACGATGACCGCTGGCACCGTCTTCTTAATGTGGCTCGGCGAACAAATCGACGAGTATGGCATTGGCAACGGGATCAGCCTACTGATTATGGCGGGTATTTTGGCAAGCATGCCAGGGGCTGGTTATGAACTCTATCAACGTGCTTCGCTAACACTAGGCGATAGCTCGAAGCTCGATCCGCCGCGACTTATGTTGCTCGCTGCGATGTTCATCGCGGTAGTTGCTGGAACCGTTTACATTACGCTCGGCCAGCGACGCATATCGATGCAGAGCGCTAAACACCAACGTGGTCGTAAAATGACCGCTGGGGGTCGCTCCTACTTGCCGCTGAAAGTAAACCAAGCGGGTGTGATGCCAATCATTTTTGCGAGCAGCTTGTTGATGTTCCCGATGATCATATTCCAACAACTCGGCTCGATGGTCGCGGGTTGGGAAGAAGGCATCGGCAAGTCGATCATGACAGGACTCGCCTCGGCTTTCAGTCGTGAGACCTTTATCTACAACTTGGTTTTCCTCGCGCTGATCTACTTCTTCTGTTACTTCTGGACTGCCATTACGTTCAATCCGAAAGATATGGCTGACAATCTTAAGAACTACGGTTCATTCATTCCAGGCTATCGCCCCGGCAAACGGACAGCCGACTACCTGGAAAAGGTGATGTTCCGCATTACTTATGTTGGTGCCGCGTTCTTGGCTTTGATCGCTATCATCCCGACATTCGTTTCGGAGATGCTCAACGTGCCATTCGGTATTGCGATGTTCTATGGTGGCACGAGCTTGCTGATCGCGGTCAGCGTCGCCTTTGATTTGGTGCAGAAGATAGACAGCCACCTGATTATGCGTAATTACGATGGTTTGCTCGAATAGTGACTACCTCGATTTTTCTGCTAAGTGCGGGCTATTGAGTTGCTTGTGAGTAGGCTGTAATACTCCAGCCGCATGAGTCCAAAGAGTGCTGGCGAGTTATATGACCGCCCTAGATACCCTACGGTTACAAACATCCGGAGTATATGAGTATGCGAATCGTATTCATCGGACCACCGGGAGCTGGCAAGGGAACTCAGTCGGCTCGGCTAGCAAAGTATCTGGGAGTCTCGAATCTTTCAACGGGCGAAGTCTTGCGTGAAGCACGCGAGGCGGGCGAGCCAATAGGCCTTGAAGCAGCCAAGTATCTTGATTCAGGACATTTGGTTCCAGACGCAATCGTCATTGAATTGGTTGCTCGTCGCTTGGCTTCAGCAGAGTGTACAAAGGGGTACCTCTTCGACGGATTCCCTCGCACCCAACGTCAAGCAGAAGAACTTGCGAAGTTGCTCGACCAGCATTCCGCACCGCTTGAAGGGGCACTTGAGTTCGTCGTTCCGGTCGATGTGCTTTACGAGCGGCTTTCAAAGCGAGGTCGTCAGGATGACAGCGAAGAAACAATCCGCGAACGACTGGCAATCTATGTCGATTCGACCAAGCCCTTGGCAGAATTCTATGAAAAGGTGGGTATCTTACGCCGAATCGATGCGGTTGGATCCGAAGAAGAAGTCTTTGCTCGGTTACTTGAAGCAATTGCCTCTTTGAAGTCGGAAGCAGCTGGTACAAAACAAAAATAACAAAACGATTTAGCAACAGCATGATTCAGCTTAAATCAGATCGCGAAATTCGGTTGATGCGTAAGGCAGGG
>CAYGQU010000338.1:0-4014 GCA_964352045.1 uncultured Planctomycetaceae bacterium | reverse complement strand
GAGCGCAGCCCTGATAAGGCTGAGGTCCCAAGTTCGAGTCTTGGTACACCCACTTCTGTTTGCCTAGAACTGATTTCTGTCAGTTTTCGCTGGATAATCTAACCCTCCGGTATTTGGTCTTTCGTAGGCCTCTTCAAACAGCCTCATCAAGCTGATTGGGCACTCAAACCTTAGGTGGATTGAACCGTGTTGGTTTGATTATAGCGTTAGTTTACTATAGCGTATTTATAGCCTTGTCATCGCAATCAGAGAGCCTGATGGTTAGAAACGAGTTTCAAGCTAACTTTGAATGATTCGAGCGAACCGTTAGGGTGTCTGCCCGCCAATATCGTTGCCATCTTTGTCGTAGCGCATGAAGGCAAAGTAGATGAAAATTCCAAGCAGAATAGGCACCATCATAATGAAAAATGACATAACGTAGATTGACATGCCGATCGCAAGGGCAAGAAAGAGGCACCACATCCACCAACTATCGCGCCAAAAACCTTTTAGCTGCCCCATCTGTTTACCCTTTGTCAGTGTGTTACGACTTTCTTGGAAGGATGATATCAAAGAGAAAAAACGGTTGTTACGTTCTTCCTTACCTTGCGATCTAGATATTTGCGCGCTGTTCGCTAGGATGCCATGCATGAATGACTTTGCCAAAATCGTATTGAATGCACAGGTGGTTTCGACGCTTGCCATGTTAGGTGTGATTTGGTTTGTACAGATTGTCCATTATCCCCTATTCGGAAAAGTGGGCCAAGCGGACTTCACTATCTATGAAGCAGAGCATCAACGACTGACAACTTATGTTGTGGCTCCTCTGATGCTTGTTGAACTTTTCACAGCTGTTGCGTTGTTTTGGTTAGCACCAAAGTCAGTGTCGATGACATTAGTTGGGGCAAATATTGGCTTGATTGCTTTGATTTGGGCTTCGACATTTTTTTGGCAAGTTCCGCTTCACGTTAAGCTGGCTGAGCAGTTTAGCGAGGCAGCCCACATGCAGCTGGTCCATTCGAATTGGCTCCGTACGATCGCCTGGTCGGTTCGTGCAGCGATCGTGATGCGAATTTTTCAGCTGTTCAATTGAATCGCACGGACGATCGCTTCGAGATCGTTGTCAACCTTAACGGCTCGGTTAGCATAGGCAGCCGTCTTAACGCCGCGGCTACCCAAGACTCGATTGAACTCGGCTTGATCGCTAGAATGATAGGCGACCGTTGCGGTGGGGTCTTTTAATTGATGTCCCGTAAGAATGCAAACGACTCGTTCTTCGGGATCAATAATTCCCTGCTCGCACAGCATTTTAGCCCCGGCAACGCTTGCCGCACTAGCTGGTTCACAGCCGAGCCCATTCGCAGCGACTTGGCTCTTGGCGTCAAGGATTTGTTGGTCGGTCACTTCGCGAACGACACCGTTGCAGCATTCCAGGGCACGAAGACATTTCATTAAATTCACAGGCCGATTGATTTCAATTGCACTAGCGATAGTGTCGGCACGCAGCGAGGCGGCATCGAGTTCGGCGTAATAACTATCGACAATCGATGTGTTGGGCGAACCGTTGTTCCAACGCAGGCCACGCTTCTCATAGAGTTCGTGCAAGGTGTTTGCCCCAGCCGCATTGATAATGGCAAGCCGTGGTATGCGATCAATCAAACCGAGTTGTTTGAGTTCGTGAAATGCTTTGCCAAACGAACTACTGTTGCCAAGGTTTCCACCTGGGACAACGATCCAATCAGGGATTTGCCAATCAAGGCTTTCTAGCACTCGCAGCATGATGGTTTTTTGCCCTTCGAGCCGGAAGGGATTCACGCTGTTTACCAAATAGATGCCCAGTCGTTTGCTTATTTCGCGAACCCGCTGCATGGCGTCGTCAAAGTCGCCGGCGATTTGCATAGTTAGCGCACCATAGTCGAGCGCCTGAGATAGTTTCCCGTAGCTGATCTTCCCTGATCCGATAAAGATCACGGCCTGCATCAATCGGCTCATGCCACAGTACAAAGCAAGTGATGCCGAGGTGTTGCCGGTCGAAGCGCAAGCGGCACGTTTTGCACCAATCATGTGGGCATGCGTAAATGCGGCCGTCATACCATTGTCTTTGAAGCTTCCCGAGGGATTCATCCCTTCGTACTCAAGTCGAACCCGATCGGGCTTAAGTCCGATGTACTTATCAACACACAGCGAAGCATGGAGCGGCGTTTGTCCTTCGCCGATGGTGACAATTTTGTTGTCGGGGGCAAAAGGAAGCAGCTCGCGAAAACGCCATACTCCACTCTTCTCGAGGGGTTCATTGCGTCGGGACCATTTCTTCTCAAACCACTTTAGCGAGTCGGGTGTGGGAAGCGAATTCCAGTCGTAGGTGATGTCTAACAGCGAGCCGCAAGCATCACAACTCGTACGCACTTCGGCTACATCATAAGTCGCCCCGCAGGCAGGCATAATGCACTTCTGATAGGCAACCGAGGTCGTGCTTTGGACTGTGGCAGTGGACATACGAATCAAGCTTTATCGAATCTCGTCGATTTACAAGTGGCGTTGTGTTGTTTGACTATTCTATCAGTTTATCTAGGGCAAGATTTCGACTAGGCAAATTGCTGTGCCTAAATTAACTGTCGGATGAGTAAATTAACGATTTAGTAAATTAGCCCATTCTGCGTAAAAGGCATATCGGGCCAATAAGCCAACAGGGAATAAGGCAATCGGGATAACTACAAATCCTTATCGGCACGGCCCCGGGGGATCGCTTGATATCTTTGTAACACAATATCATAAAACAACTTACATAGTTTACTCACTCTCTAAGAAGGTCGCAACAAGCGTTAATAGCGGTTTTACGGCTATTTCATAGAAAGTCACTTTACTTGCTATCTCGTAGACGAGACCCAGCAGGGTTGGTTACACTGAGAAGACTATGGCGGACCCTTTGCCGTGGGCAAAGGGTTTTGACGCTCAACTGGATGAACAACATGCTGGATTGGTTTTATACCTAAAACGCTTCGGTTGAGAGAACAACGGTAGGATTCAAGTGAATCGACGGAACGAGTGGAGATAACGAGAACGATGAAAAAAGCTGATTTACCCCTATACAAAGAAGTTTTACTAACACTCCGCGGGCGACTAAGAGGAGATGTCTCGGCCATGGCCAAGTCCGCTTTGCACAAGGCGGGTGATGACACCGGAATCTCATCAATGCCAATTCATATGGCAGAACTTGGCAGTGAAAACTTCGAGCAAGAATTTACGCTCAGTCTTATGGAGACCGAAGAAGACACTCTCACGGCGATTGAAGAATCGCTAGAACGGATCGAAGACGGGACTTACGGCAAATGCGTTGATTGTGCCGGAGTGATCCCCAAAACACGATTGAATGCGATTCCGTTTGCTTCCATGTGCGTTCGTTGTGCTGAGAAGCACGAAGGCTAACGCTACTAGGCAAGTCCAGGCAACTTCATTGACTTGCCTCTTACGAATTACTCATTTTGCTCTCAGGATGGCGAGATGGACCAGGATGGTACAAAAGATCAGCTTCCTGCTGGGCAGCCTCAACAGAGCGGTGTTGATGCTGTTCAGCTACCGAATATCCCAATGAGCCGCTATGGGGCTTTTGTGGCGGTCCTTGTTGCAACGCTGGCGGCTGACCTTATCACCAAAGCTTGGGTCTTCTCATGGCCCGATAAGCTGACCGGCAAAGTCTATTGGCTATGGGAAGGGTATGCCGGCTTTCAGACGAGCCTGAACGAGGGGGCGCTCTTTGGGCTGGGGCAAGGCAAAGTCTTTTGGTTTGCTGTAGTGAGTATTGTTGCGGCAGTCGGAATTCCGCTTTGGCTTTTCCTCTGGCGTGCGGCGACTGATTGGTGGCTGACGATCATTCTCGGCGGGGTATTGGGGGGCGTTCTGGGAAATCTCTACGACCGCCTTGGCCTCCATGGCGAAATCTGGCTTGCCCGTTATCCCCAAGCAGGCGAAAGAGTAGGCGAACGAATTTATGCCGTCCGCGACTGGATCCTCTGGCAAGCAAGCGACGAATGGCGG
>CAYGQU010000337.1:2490-4026 GCA_964352045.1 uncultured Planctomycetaceae bacterium | reverse complement strand
AGCTAGTAGGGGGGGGTTTTGCTCAAAAAGAGACTTCTAACGGCAATAATAGCCCCGTCTATCGAAAATCCCCCTGTAAATAAAGGGGTATCTTAAGGCGTCCCCCTCAAAATAACTACTTCCATTCGGTCAATTTCGAGACATCGGACTGCTTTCCAACGATCAAAATCACCTGGTCAGCCGATAATTTGTACTGCCCGCCAGGGAACATTTCGAGTTTTCCTGTCATGGCATCTTTGACGCCAACGACCCATATGTTGAATCGCTTGCGTAGGTCAAGCTCTTGCAGCATCTTACCCGCGTAGCTGTCAGGCGCTGCGACTTCAAGAAAGCTGTAATCAGGATCAATTGGCAAGAAGTCAATCACATTGGGCCAAGTCATACGGTCAGCGAGTTGCCTAGCAATTTCTATCTCGGGGAAAATCACTCGGTCAACGCCCAAGCATTTAAGTATGCGTGCATGCTCTTCGGTTACCCCCTTAACGACAACCTGCTTAGCACCAAGCTCCTTAGCGTGAAGCGTTGCGAGCAACGATTGGGTGATGTCTTCTCCCATACTAATGAATACTCCCTGGGCAGTACTCATGGGCAGGTGCGCCATCGACTCGCGCTCGCGTGCGTCACCAATGACTGCTTCGTAGAGCACGTCTTTGAGCGATTCAACGCGATCCTTCGAGCTGTCCATGCCGGTAACGCGACAGCCATTCTCACTTAGTCGAATCGCTAGTGCCCCGCCGAATGATCCCAACCCGACGACGACAAAATGTTTATGTTCAGCCATGGAAGATTATTGATTTCTTATCAGAACAGTTTAGACGTTGAATGACTATTATCAGCTTAGCTAGCTACGATAATCAACCCACCAAAGGTTCTTCATTAGGGTACTCGACCGGCTCGATACGCTGACCGTGGGAGAGGGCAACGAACGTGGTAATGGGTCCGAGTCGTCCAAGTAGCATGAGGAACACGATAATGACTCGACTTAAATCGCTTAGGTCAGTCGTTAAGCCTGTTGAGAGGCCAACTGTACCTAGTGCCGATACGATCTCGAACAGGGCATCAAGAAAGAGCCCGCCACTACCTCGGTGACCAATGGTCGATTGCTCAATAATCAGCAGTGTTGTCAAAGCAAACATGGCAACCACGACAAAGAGCATTGCCGTGGCGATGGCCCGTTCGATATTAGCGATTGGAATCGTACGGCGATAGAAATTCACGCGAGTGTAGCCACGGAAAGTTGCCCAAGCACGCAAAACGATTATGGCTGCCGTGGTGACCTTAAAGCCTCCAGCCGTCGAGCAAGGGCCAGCTCCCACCATCATGAGCAGCAAACTAATGAAGAGCATGGCGTTGGTCATGCTCGCCATATCGACCGTGTTGAACCCAGCGGTTCGACAAGAGATGCTGTGCATCATTGCCTTGAGGATTCGCTCACTGATTGGGTTATCCGTCAACACGCCTTGCCATTCAATGCAAAGAAAACTAACGAATCCGAACAGAAGCAAAAAAGCAGTTCCAATGAGCATGATCTTCGAG
>CAYGQU010000337.1:0-2480 GCA_964352045.1 uncultured Planctomycetaceae bacterium | reverse complement strand
CAACGGGGAAGCCTAGTCCCCCAATAATAATCAAAAGCCCGATCGTTAAATTCACGACCCAACTATCAGCAAACGGGACGAGACTTGTTTCATTCAGCGCAAAGCCAGCGTTGCAGAAAGCTGAAATCGAATGAAAAAAGGCATGCCAAACGGCTTCGCCATATGAGGCCCACATACCCATTTCGGCAAAGTGTTGGTAATTGAATAGATTGTAGATCGCCAGTACCGCAAACCCGATTAGCTCGCAGCTAAAAGTCATCGAAATAACGTCACGAATAATTCGGCGTAGGTCGGACTTTTGGTCGGCACCAAGCGTTTCGGCAATGACTTGCCGTTGCCTCAAACTACCCCGTTTATCAAATTGCACGACAATAAACGTCGTGACCGTCATAATGCCAATCCCACCAAGTTGAATCAGCCCGAGGATGACCGCTTGGCCTAGAAAGGAAAAATCTTCGGGCGTCGAGCGAACGATCAGCCCTGTAACGCAAGACGCACTGGTCGAGGTAAATAGCGCATCGAGCGCCGAGATCGGGTCGGTTGGATCCGCTGCGCAGCCGGGCACTAGGTACAGCAGGCTAAAGCCGACCAGAATGAGGATGCCATACCAGCTGAGCGAAGCCCGGCCAGGGTAACGGTTAATCGAGCCGACAAATTGCGGCATGGGTAATTGCCAAGCGAGGGGCTAAGGGGGAGAGGGGCACAAACTCCCATTGTATCAAGCCAACAAGCAGCTAGCGACAGGGGGGAAACCAAGTTACCTCGTTGAATCAGGGACCCCTGCTCAGGATTGCCCTGCCGCGCTATGATGGCCGTGTGAGCAAGACGCCGCTGCTGGGTGGCCGGGTCGATTCCCCGCTTGCCCAGCTTACCGATCATCTGACGAACCAAGAGGACTTCTCCCGCGTTGTTGCGAGCCTCTCCGCAGGCCATGCCGGCGCACTCGGAGGAGTCTGGGGAGCTTCGCGCGCGCTAGTCACGGCAGCTCTGGCCGAACAATCTCCCGGGCCCGTTGTGGTGGTACTTCCTCACATGGGCGATGTGGATAACTTCTTGGCCGACGCGAGGCTCTTTGCCACCAATGACTCGGTTACGATTCTTCCTTTCCCTGCTTGGCAATCCGAAGCGGGCGATCGCGTTGTTCATGAAGAAGCGTTCGGGGCACGGTTAAGAGCTTTGAAATCCTTGGTGAGTGAAACACCACCCGCCATCGTAGTCACTTGTATCCAAGCATTGATTCAACCTACGCAAACGCCAGCAGATATCCTTGCCGCAACTCGGTTAATTTCTTTAGGTGAAATGCTTGATGTCGAAGAACTATCCGAATGGCTCGTAAAACATGGGTGTCATAAGACGACGGCGGTCGAGTTGCCAGGTGAGTTTGCCATCCGAGGTGGCATTGTCGATTTGTTCGCACCCGAAGCAGAACACCCCGTTCGGATCGAACTCTTTGGCGATGATGTCGAATCTATTCGCGAGTTCGACGTCACTTCACAGCGGAGCTTAGGATCGCTCGAAGCGACTTCGGTAACGATGCTCGATCCCACGGCACAGCAGCGGGCTCATTTTACAACGCATCTTGTTGGGCCAGTTAGTGAAGCGACTTGGTTTACGCTTGTCGAACCAGCCGATCTTTCCGAAGAAGGACGTTTCTTTCACGAGCGATCGACCGATCCAACATGCTTGCATAGCGTGCAGACGACACTGGCCGAAGTCTGCCGCTATCCGTCAGTAACCCTGTCAGGTGTGCCTAGCGGTTCGATGGAAGAAACGGCTCACCTTTCGTTCGAGTCGGTCGAACGCTTTGGTGGTGACCTAAAAAAATTCCGTGACGAACTTGAAACTATTGGACAAGGCCAGCAGACAATCATCGTTTGTCCGACCGAAGCAGAAAGTGAACGCTTAAGCGAGCTGCTGGCTGACAGCTCGCTGGTCGTGGAAGATCGTTTGACCTTTGTGTCGGGCCATTTGTCTAACGGCTTTCGTTATGTTTCGCAAAAAACGCTAGTTCTTAGCTCGGCAGAACTCTTCAATCGGCACGACGCAGCGCGTAGCAAACGGCGACAAATTGCTGGCCGGGCCATCGACTCTTTCCTCGAACTGCGTGAAGGGGATCTCGTTGTCCATGCTGCACATGGCATAGGCCGCTATCGGGGCATGAAGCTCATCGAGAAAGAAGGTCGTGCCGAGGAACATCTCGAAGTTGAGTACGATGGCGGAACGCGGATTTTTGTCCCCTGCTCGCGCATTGAACTGGTTCAAAAGTACGTTGGAGGAAAGAAGCTCAAGCCGCCACTTGCAAAAATCGGTGGCAAAAGTTGGGTTCGACAAAAACAAGCTGCCGAGAAGGCTGTCATCGACCTCGCCTCGGACATGCTCGAAGTCCAAGCGAAACGCGATGCCCGGCCCGGCATCCGATTTCCCAATGACTCAGAATGGCAACGCGAATTCGATGCGGCCTTCCCCTACGAGCTCACGCC
>CAYGQU010000336.1:0-4028 GCA_964352045.1 uncultured Planctomycetaceae bacterium | reverse complement strand
TTTTCCAACCGGTGCTAACTTCACTCGTACCACATTGCAAGGCTGCTTCAGCAATGCGTGTCAGTCGTGTAATGGCAGGTGTTTGCTCTTCGGGAAGAAGGGGCAGGTGTCCGACGGTTCGATACCCTTCGGCAACAGCATGGCTGGCAATGACCTCGGCTGGCATTTGCGTGGGGGTTGCGAGCTGGACCGAGATAGCTGCGCGCCGATCGCCATGCCGCTGCACACGCCATGTTTTTCCGCCGTCGGTCGTTGCTAAAATTTTACCAAACGACCCGACAGCCCAACCTTGGCGGCTATTGATAAATTCCAAATCGTGGAGCGGAGTTGTAATGGGAGTCGTCAACGTTTGCCAACTTTGACCTGCGTCGGCAGTATGCAACACAATCGAGCCAGGAGAACCGGCGATCCAAGCTTCCTGTCCTTCAGCAGCAATCGTTTGCCAATCGAACCAGTCGGTCAAAACCTCAGGCGTTTCTGTTATAGGCGTACGCCAAGTTTTCCCCCCGTCTCGTGTCGTTCGGATTAACCCCCCATCGCCGGCAAGCCAGCCGTTAGCGGTGTCAACCATTCGGACAGCACGGTAATTACGACGATCGGGGAAGCTTGTCGTTAGTTGCACTTCCGAACCAACGAGTCGTCCACTCGCACCCCGCGCACCGACGAGTGCTCCTCCCTCGTGAGAAAAGTCAGCAGCTGACCAACAACGAAGTGCATTGCCCGGCAACGGTTGCCAGCCCAACCCCCCATCGTGGGTTTCGTACACGCCCGAAGGATTGAACGATGTCCCATCGCCGGCAACGATGCCATGCTTCGAGTTGAAGAAAGTGACAGTCTGTAGTCGGGCAACTATTCCTTTGTCAATTTGTTGCCAACTTCGGCCTCCATCAGTTGAATGAAGTACCACGCCGATTGTTTTGTGCGTGTAGGGAATCACTTCACCACCGACTGCCCAACCTTGTTCGTTGTCAAGAAAAGAAACGCTATAGAGAGGGCAGCTCACGGGTGTTGGTTGTCGTACCCAGGTTCGACCTCCATTGACCGTGCGCAAAACAACTCCCCGGTCGCCTACTGCCCAGCCATATTCCTCATCAAGGAATTGAACATCGTGCAGTGTCGCCTCGTCGGCAAGCAGCTCGGCGTGCGTGGGCATGGTCTGACCCAAAAGAACCGATGGCGTAATCGCTACGATGGCTAACAAGTAGACTAATGGCTTCACTGCCCAGCATATCGCAGTAGCGTTGTTTGATAGGGGCCGCATTCCGTTGCGTCCTCAATGTTGAGTTAGGGAGTGTGAGTAAGGCAAACATCCAACCGATCAATATAACGGTTTTGGGCAGCCTACCCTACATGGATCAGTACCTGTTGAAGTGGTTATAGCGAATAACCGGAGGTGCGATCTTGGCTGAGCCCTGCATTTATGAGCTAGATTTATAGGATCCCTAGAATATCCCCTCGTTGCTATTGGCATGCTAGCAAAGACACCCTCGATTTCCTGTCCCTAATTTAGCTATGACTTCCCTCGAAAAAACCACGCTTGAGTTGGTGCTAGCCCAAGCCGCACCACTCTACAGCCCGCCCGAAGTTGCGCTTGAAGTGCTTCGTTTGACGGAAGCAGCTGACGTCGATTTACATGCGATTCGGGCGTGCTTAGAACGCGATCCTGCGTTGGCAGTCAAATTGCTGCGAGTTGTTAATAGCTCGCTCTATGGACTGAAGGGGGAAGTGAATGACCTGAACCAGGCGATAGCGCTGCTTGGCGTCACGCCGCTAAAAATGTTGGTGCTTGGTTTTAGTTTGCCTGACCAACTCTTTGCCGACATGATGGCTGACACGCTCAAACGCTATTGGACCGAGACGGTCACGCGTGGCGCAGCAGCCAAGCTCATTGCCGAAATCGGTTGGGGCCGTGGTGGCGACGAAGCACTTCTGACTGGACTACTTCAAGGCATTGGGCAACTCGTACTGATTCAAGAATTTGGCAACGATTACACCGACTTGGCCCGATCAGCCGATCGAGATGCCCACACGATCGACCGCCTTACTTTGCTTGAACAAGAAGCAATTGGTTTCGATCATCGAACGCTGTCGGCAGAAATGATGCGAAGCTGGGGGCTTCCCGAGTTGCTGAGCAACGCAATTGCTTTGCAATCAAAACCTGAAGAGATTACCCACCCAAAAAATACGCAAGTCGCCACGCTCGCACAAATTCTGCGGCTCGCTGACCTTGCCACGCAATTGGTCGTCCACCACCGACTCTCGGTTCTGCCGAAATTGGTAGAAGAAGGGCAGGAATACTGTCGGTTGTCAAAACGCCAAATCAATTCATTGGTCGAAGAACTACAGCAACGTGTCGATCAACTGGCTGAAGGAATGGCAATCGAACTGATGGCCAACCGTGACTACCAGACAGTCTTGCTCGAAGCGCACGCCCAACTCTCACTCGCTTCCGAAACAGGTGCCGGCATACTGTTTGGCATGCCACCGACGCAAGCTTCTCAAGACTACGACGACCGACTGTGCGATGCCCTGTTGGCAGAAACCGAACAGCTATCGCACAGCGTCCGCGATTTCTTGGCACATCGCAGAGGAGGAACACTACCCGAGAGCCCGGCCGTTCAGCTCGACGCCAGCGACGTTGGCTTAGCCCACGAAGGACGCGACAAACCCAAACGGCCTCATCATCCGATGCAACGCCAAGGTCGGGATGCTCTTATTCAAGAAGTCGATTGGATGACCGCTACTTGTCGCGGTGCAAGACAACCCCTAACGCTTGTCATGATCGATGCCGACATGACCAATTGCCAAACGAAATTGAATCAAAAACTATCGGAGGAGGCTTCCGAACGATCCCCCATGATTCGATGGGGCACTTGGCTGCAAAAGAAAGATTGGACTGTCGAACTCCAATCCGCGCGTTGGGTTTCCTTGAGTGAAACACGCTTCGCCATGTTGCTACCTGGCTTCGAACGAAACGAAGTATGCCGACTCATCTCTCATGCGGGTGAGGTGTTTGAGCAAGAGCAAGGCATTTCGCTCGACGCGGGGGTTTCTTCGATTGCAGTCGTACCGAAAGGCTTCGAAGCAGTCCGCCTTGTCGATGCTGCCAAACGCTGTCTCGACGCCGCCATCGCTACCGGCACAGCCGCCGTAAAGAGCATTGAAGTCTACTAGCATTCCGAAACAAGAACATCGTCTGCCAGTTGCCAATGCAATTTGATCAAGGAAGTACTGGTTCGTTAGCTTGTTTATTCAAAAAAATAAAAAACGAGGGCACCTGGTCACAACAGGTACCCCCGCAAGGGAATCTTCTTCTTAGATTTTCACAACTTCATCATGTGGCAATCAAACCACATGAATTGGTAAAGAGATAGCAATGTCGCCATGCGATGCTCGTTCGCGAACGTAATCGCTTTGACCGTAGGGGGATCTTGAAGAAGCCCGTGCATAATAAGGCGACTCGCTATACGGCTCGGCGTAGTAGGCAGAATCGGTTTCAGGATTTTCTAAGGCCGAGTCATACGCGTACCAGTTGCGGCCAAAACGCTCGCGATCGGCACGGTTGCGCCAATCAAATCGTTCGAGGTAATCAGGACGCGCTTGTACCAATCGAAGTTCTTCTTCACTCGGAATTGTGCGTTCAACACGGATAGGATCAACCGAAGCGGGGCGATTTTCGTAATAGCGAGGATCGACATACCGATCGAAGTATCGACCTCCATTGCGCGAATCAACGTAACGTAAATCGGTTGTTCGGCCACGATAGCGCGGTTCGACCCGATGTCCTGATAAGACTCGGTGGTAGGCAGGACGCGTAACGGAGAAAGGACGATAGGGGAGCGATCGACGAATTTCGCCTTGCGTTGCTTCTTCGGCTGCCCATTTGGTAAGAATTGCTTTGAGAACCGTCAGTGATTCTCCCCCGGTTTGCTCACGGACGACCAATTTTGCATCTTGCCAACGCGTTTCGCTTTGCGATAACTCGATTAGTTCATGCCCTGCATGGGTAAGACGAACACAAGGTGCGC
>CAYGQU010000335.1:0-4039 GCA_964352045.1 uncultured Planctomycetaceae bacterium | reverse complement strand
GTTATAGCCTACTCTATGTACCAATCTGGTTACTATCACTTTGGTTATGCGGTGCTTGAGTTGCGTCGCAATACCTGCTTGAATCCCTCGATTCAAGCGCAGTCGAAATGCCCTCCGATCAAAGTGATACAAAAAAATGACAACTAGCCAAACCCTTAAGCAAGCCGATGCGACTGTCGAAAGCAAGCCGCAATGCGCACTTTCGATCACGGGGCTCAGCCACAGCTATGGTGAGCGTAAAGCGATCAACAACCTTTCGTTTGATGTGGCAGTTGGCGAGACATTTGCCCTCTTAGGACCTAATGGCTGCGGCAAAACAACCCTTTTTCGATTACTCTCGACTTTGATGCCATTACAGGCAGGAAGAGTCCACTGCTTCGGACAAGACTTGGCAACCAACCCCGCGGCAGTTCGTTCGCTGCTAGGGGTTGTCTTCCAATCCCCAAGCCTCGACAAAAAACTACGCGTCGAAGAGAACCTACGTCACAACGGACACCTCTATGGGCTTTCAGGCAAAACTTTACAAGGTCGCATTGATGAAGAACTCGAGCGATTTCGTCTTGTTGAACGTCGTCGTGACATTGTTGAAGAACTCTCGGGCGGACTTCAACGTCGTGCCGAACTTGCGCAGTGCATGCTCCACAAACCGAAATTACTAATACTTGACGAGCCCTCAACAGGTCTCGATCCGGCAGCTCGCAACGATCTTTGGCAACGTCTCGGAGAAGCCAGAGAAGAAGGTGTTACGTTGCTCGTTACGACCCATTTGCTCGAAGAAGCAGAACACTGCGACCGACTTGCAATCATGAACGAAGGAGAGCTTGCCGCTCTCGATACTCCAACGGCACTACAAGCCTCGGTCGGTGGTGACCGTATCACGATTCGGACCGAAACTCCACGAGCCATGGTCAAAACAGTGGCCGAAAGATTCCAGATCGAAGCATCCGTGGTTGATGATTTGGTTCGTATCGAAACCACCTCGGCTGACGAATTGGTTCCTCAACTCTATGCAGCGCTGCGTGATGAAATCACTGAACTCTCGGTCGGCAAACCGACGCTGGAAGATGTCTTTCTCATACGGACGGGTCGTTCGTTCCACAGCAGCGACGCAAACTGACCAACCTGATAGAACCAACATCACATCCAATTGATGAAGCATCGTCCAACCACTCCATGACTAATACCACTACCTACGTTCCGTCGTTACCCGTTATTCGCACTCTAGCGAAGCGCGAGCTTGTTCGTTTCTTCCGGCAACGTAACCGAGTAATTGGTGGATTTGTACAACCAGTGTTGTTTTGGTTGCTGTTTAGTGAAGGGCTAAAAGAAAGCGATCTGGGTTACGCTCACTTTTTCCCTGGCACGATTGCGATGATTTTGTTGTTCACAGCCATCTTCGCGACGATCTCAGTGATTGAAGATCGTAACGAAGGCTTCCTGCAAGGCGTCTTGGTCGCACCGATTACGCGTCTTTCGATGATGCTTGGCAAAGTCTTAGGTGGTGCGGGGATCGCCATGCTACAAGCCTTGCTCTTCTTGGCTCTTGGCTGGGCTACGGTTAAGGAAGTTTGCCCCACCCCCGCCGGAGTCTTAATTGCCGTTGGTATCATGGCTTTGCTTTCGATAGCACTAACCCGCCTTGGCTTTGTCATTGCATGGCGAATGGACTCGACGCAAGGTTTCCATGCAATCATGAGTATTTTCCTTCTGCCAATGTGGCTTCTGTCAGGAGCCTTCTTCCGCCAGGGTGCCGATGGCCTGCTCGGCTGGGTCGTTGCAGTCAATCCCTTAACCTACGGCGTGGCTGCTCTTCGTTGGCGTCTCACGCCAAGCGATGTTACCGGACTTCCACCCGAACCACTTTGCATTGGCATCACCCTTGGCTTTACCCTTTTGATGCTAATCATTAGTTGGCGAGTCGTTTTGCGTCGCTAAACCAAACGCATTGTAGTTTTGCAATATCGTTGAAAATAAGTTTCCATCATGTTTCCATTCGCTGTCGCTCATCCGATCGTACACTTCAACGCGGGGCTCAACAGCTTCACGGCGGTGCTATTAGTACTTGCTTACTTGTTCATTCGCAGTGGTAAGGAACGTGCCCACAAAATTACCATGTGGGCCGCGTTGCTTTCTTCTGCCCTTTTTCTTTGCTGTTATCTTTACTATCACTACCTGGTCGGTCATGTGAAATTTACTTATCCGGACGTTTCGATCCGTGTAACTTACTACGGTATACTGCTGTCACATTTACTACTGGCGATGACAGTTCCTTACTTTGCGGTTCGATCGACAATTCTAGGTATGCGAACGCAATCCATTTCTGATAATGAACGAGGAAGCGATAAAGATCTGGAGCTTAGGCGCAAACACCGTCAACTCGCACGGTGGGCCTTACCTATTTGGCTCTATGTTTCGGTAACGGGCGTGATTGTCTACACGATGCTCTATCACATCTGGCCACCCGAAACGCTTTGAAGCCCCCTACAACTCGCCCAGATTGACAATCCCAAGGATTTCGTGCGTGCATTCCCTTTTGCCTAACGGGAACTCTCCGTTAGACTTGGGTGTCTAAGAGTCGTTTTGAAACCGATTCGTTTTCGATTAGTAGGGGACCAAGCTTCTCCTACGATCGATATTCGTCTTCCCCCTAAGGCACACGGATGCAGAGGCGACGCAAAGCAATACGATCACCTTCGGCTTGGCTTCTCGTCATAGCTGTCTTATCGTTATGCGCCGCGCCTCCCTTCGGCTTCGCCCAGCTTGTTCTTAGTCCAACCGATTCCGCTCCGGCTGCCGCACCGTTCGAGCCAACCCCGACGCCGAGCAGTGTGAATCGTAAGCTAAAGCAAGTAGATACCCTGATTGCCGACGAGACTTGGGACGAAGCAATTGATTTGATCGAATCGCTGCAAACCGAGCAGGGAACCCAATGGATCGAAACCGCCGGAGGATCGGATCGTTTTACGACGCTTTCACAAGCTTGCCAAAAGCGATTAACACTGCTCCCACCAGCAGGCCTAAACACTTATCGCCAACGAGTCGATAGCTCGGCAAAGCAATTGCTCGAAGAAGGGCTTGAGAATCTCGATCCGAAGCCATTGCAACGCCTTGTAAAAGAGTATTTTGCAAGTAGCTATGGCGACAATGCCTTGATGGCACTCGGTGAGATTGCTTTTGCCCGCGGGGACATGATTGCCGCGCGGCGATCTTGGCTTCGTATCGACTCAAGGCTCGTTGGTCCCTACGGAGAACCTATCGAACTTGCTTTGTATGATGTTGATCCCAACGCAAATCGTGAAGCCCTTGCGCAGCTTTGGCTCGACTCGCCCCGACCGGCAGATCTCAATACTTATCCCAACTCGGAGATTCAATTAGACGACCTACTCGCTCGGCTAATCATCACTTCGCTGCATGATGAGCAACAGGGACGTGCCAAGGCAGAACTACGACTTCTCGAAGCCATAGCACCTGAAACTACTAGCTGGTTTGCTGGTCGTGTACAACCTTTGGCAAGTACATTGCGTGCGTTGTACGAAAGTACGTTTTCAAATCAAGAGTCGAATCAACCCATAAGCGAACGAATCGGACCGATGCTGGCTTGGCAATGGCCGAAGAGCCTGCCCTACGTCAAAGCCTATGCTGCCCCCCCAAATCAGCAAGCCCTTCAACATGTGATTCGTATGAACGCCATGGGGCAAAGGATTCAATTCTTTCAACCTGTAGCGCAACCGGTTGTTATCAACGAGCCGATACACCGTCCGATTGTTACGGGGGATGTCGTCGCCATGGCGACCCGCGAAGGGCTAAAGGGGTGGCAATTAGCCGATGGTAAGCCTATTCCCCCCGTAAAGCTCGCCCAACATGCAACACGGCAAGCGAATTCCAACCGCCGCGTTGTCAATCAACACATTCAGATTATCAATGGCAGAGTTGTTGTTAACAACTCGAATGCTAGCGCCGGCAACCTTCGCAACAGCATGAATGCCGCTTGGCCCGGTACGCTAACGGCATGCGAGAATCAGCTCTACTTCGCAACGCA
>CAYGQU010000334.1:0-4046 GCA_964352045.1 uncultured Planctomycetaceae bacterium | reverse complement strand
TCGATCCACTGACTGAAATCAAGTCGTATGACGATCTAAAAAAATTTCCATCGTTTGAAGATGATTGGCTTCGCGGTGGGCCTGTCAGACGTTGGGTGCCACAAGGCTTGGCCGACCAACCGATCTACGTCTTTGAAACCGGCGGCACGACTGGCGTACCAAAAAGCCGGATTGCAATCAACGATTTCCGCACTGATTATTCCCTCTTCAGCGAGACGTTGCCCGACCAGTATTTTCCAATCGGTAGCAATTGGCTCATGCTGGGACCGAGTGGCCCCCGCCGACTACGCCTAGCCGTCGAGCACTTGGCACAACACCGGGGTGGGATCTCGTTCTGCATCGATCTCGATCCTCGCTGGGTAGTCAAGCTTATTAAAAAAGGTTGGATGGATCACCTCGAAGAGTATAAGAAGCATTGCATCGACCAAGCAATTACAATCCTCACTGCGGGACACGACGTGAAATGCATGTTCGGTACGCCAAAACTGATTGAATCGCTTTGCCTCGAACTTGAAGAGCGTGGTACAAGCCTTGCTGAACTTGGCATCACCGGTATCTTTTCAGGCGGCACCGAGTTCACACCCCAGTGGACTAAGTTTTGTGTCGAAGAACTCTTCGGAGGTCCACCCGAAAAGTCGGGTATTTACATGACTCCAACCTATGGTAATACGCTCATGGGACTCGCCTGCAGCGCGCCCGTGACGGCTGAAAACCAATACAAAATATCGTACTATGCACCCCAACCTAGAGCTGTGCTGGAAGTCGTTGATTTTGATAATACGAATCAAATCGTCGGCTATGGCGAGACGGGCCGATCAAAACTGACGACCCTTACCAAAGAATTTTTCGTCCCAGGTTTCCTAGAACGTGACGAAGGTGAACGCGAACCTGCTTGCGAAGCTTACCCATGGGATGGCATCAGTGGCGTTCGGCCCTATCACAAACTGGCATCAGCAACGACGGTTGGCGTTTATTGAACTTGCGTTTTTCCTATCAGGCTAATCTGACCTGTCGAATCTGACCTCGAACTCTTAATAGTAAAGCAAACGCATGGCCGATAAAAACTTTCGACTCAGCGAAGACCAAGTTCAAGAACTTGCACCAGGCTACGGTGCTGGTTTTGCAACGGATCGCATCATGGTCGATGGCATAAAAGTAGGCTACTGCTATCGTGAAACGCCCGACTTTGAAGAAGACAGCGGTTGGCGTTTCTTTGCCGGCGACGAAGAACAGTCCTACATCGACAATCCCGAGAATATCGGCCTCTACGATGTCAACGTAATTGCTAACTACGACCCCGAGATTGTCCCCTTGCTCGATGCCGAGGTCGAAGCAACCTTTGAACGAGACGAATCTGGCGACTTCGTGCAATTAGTCTTCGACGAAGAAGACGAAAACAGTAACGATGACTAATTGAGATCCCTATTGAAAAATCTAATCATGCAAAATTCATTGCTGATATCAATTAGTCTCTGTTGCCATGTCTTGATCATGGCAATGGCACCTGATGCTGCGGCCCAAGACAATATTGGGTTGCAAGCAAATGACGAAAAAACCATAGATATTCTCAACGACATTCAACGTATGGATTGGTGGCGAGAGGCTCGCTTTGGGTTATTTATCCACTGGGGGATTTATTCGGTTTCTGAAGGTGAGTGGAAAGGCAAGACGAACTATGCTGAATGGATTCGTCATAAGGGTCAAATACCTCTAGCCGATTACGATAAGCTAAGATCGGAATTCAATCCAACGAATTACGATCCCGATCAATGGGCTCTTATGGCAAAAAATGCTGGCATGAAATACCTAGTTATTACATCTAAGCATCATGACGGTTTTTGCCTCTGGCCAAGCAAGCAAACGGACTTTGATATTGAGAACACTCCCTACAAAAAAGACTTGTTAGGTCCACTCAAAACCGCTTGTGAAAAACAGGATGTCAAGCTTTGTTTTTATCACTCGATCATGGACTGGCATCATCCCGACTATATTCCCTTACGAAAATGGGAAATAAAAAAAGGATCATCAGAGAACGCCAACTTTGATAACTACGTTCATTACATGAAGAAACAACTAAAGGAATTAATTGATAACTACGGGCCTGTAGGTGTGATTTGGTTTGATGGTGAATGGGAAAACACATGGAACCACCAGTATGGTAAAGAACTTTATACATACGTTCGCGGCTTACAGCCTGACATAATCATTAACAACCGTGTGGATAAAGGTCGGCAAGGGATGGCAGGGTTTAGCAAGCAAGATGATCAGGTCCAATATAGCGGAGATTTTGGCACCCCTGAGCAAGAAATTCCCGCAACAGGAGTCCCTGGCGTTGATTGGGAAACCTGCATGACAATGAATTCGCATTGGGGTTGGAACAAACACGATAAGAAATGGAAATCAACTTCGGACCTAGTTCGAAAACTTATCGAAGTGTCGAGTAAAGGGGGTAATTTTTTGCTAAATGTTGGCCCCAAGCCGGACGGGACCTTCCCCCAACAGGCAATTGAAAGACTTGAGGGTATTGGAAAATGGATGGAGGTTAACGGCGAGTCAATCCATGGAACATCTGCAAGCCCCTTCGCAGATTTAGCATGGGGCAGATGCACTAAGAAATTTCATGCCAATAAAACAACCTTATATCTACACGTTATTGATTGGCCAGCCAAGAAACAATTAACGATCCCTAAGCTTGGTTGTGAGATCAATAAAGCTTATCTGCTTGCTGATAAAACTGCCTCCTTGGATTTCAATTGCGATGACAAAAGCTGCTTTATTGAATTGCCGCAACAGGCTCCCGATGATATCGCGTCGGTTATTGTCGTCGAGCTAGATAGACAACTGTAATACTTCGCCAAGACAAATTCTGAATTTATAAATAGCAACAACAGACTAGGTTAATCCTTCTTAGGACTCGTTACTGATGATCGAGCTACCCGCTATCCGTTGGGGGGAACCCTACGAGTCACTTGATGTCGATGAGATAAAACATTTTCATACTGGTGAACCAGTTGCGAGGATTCATTGCGTCGGATCAGGCATCATAGGCCGCGATGCCAAGAAAGCCCCACGTGCTCGCAAAGCGCTGCAAGCTATCTCGCCCGACGAGCTTGTTGCCATGTGCAAAAAAGCGGGAGAACTCTTTGAAACTGGCACGCTTACCGTCGGCGATAGCGAGCAAACGCCCGAGGACTTTATCCAGCAACAGTCGGCAACTACCGGCATGCCAATCTCAATGTGTCGTGCGAACGTCACCAAGAACGCCTTTGTACTGAAGAATATCGACAAGATTCTAGATTCTCTAACGCGTGGCTTGTGTCTCGACATTTTCGCTCGTGGCTATGGCGAAGAGGGGCGAGGTGTAACCGTTAGCTACCAAGCTCAATGCGATGCCTTGGGAGCAGTCCTTCCCTCGAACTCACCCGGTGTTCATACGCTTTGGCTGCCAGTGATCGCGCTGCAAATGGGATTGGTCCTCAAGCCAGGTTCCAGCGAGCCGTGGACGCCCTACCGTGTCTTCTCGGCCATGGTCGAAGCGGGCATACCTAGCGAAGCAATATGCCTTTATCCGGGTGCCGGTGCTGAAATCGGATCGGCCATTCTTAGCTCTTGCCGACGCAGCATGATCTTTGGTGGGCCGCAAACGGTGGAACAGTATGCAGGCAACCCCAAGGTGCAGGTACATGGTCCAGGCTTCTCGAAGATACTTTTTGGTGAAGATTGCGTCGATCGCTGGGAAGATTATCTCGACTTGCTGGTTGATAGTGTCTACCGCAATGGTGGCCGAAGTTGTATCAACACGAGTTCGATTTACGCTCCACGCCACTCAAAAGAAATCGCCGCCGCTTTGGCCGAAAGGCTCGGCTCGGTCGAAGTTTTGCCACCCGAAAATCCCGAGGCAGGACTCGCAGCTTTTACGATCGAGGGTGCTGCTAAGTCGATCCTTGCGTCAATCGAGCGAGATGCCGAGGCCGCCGGCGTAACTGATATGACTGCCGAGTATGGAGAGCGATTGGTTGAAAATCCCCCCGTCGCTTATTTACGCC
>CAYGQU010000333.1:0-4049 GCA_964352045.1 uncultured Planctomycetaceae bacterium | reverse complement strand
CCTGAGACCTATGTCTCAGAGTCCGACAGCACCCTGCTTAATCATGGCCAAACGTGCCGCCCGACGCCCCGGAAAATCTACCCCTAAGAAACCTTCGGGAGGAGCTGCGCGAGGCAACAAGGTCCAAGGCAAATCATCAGGAAGCAAAACTGGCCTACGCAGTAAGCGCGTCAAAGGGGGCCGTGCCACCGTCACCGAAACAGGCGTCTACGCACGTCCTGGTCAGGTAGGCCGACTTCCCGATACGCGCCCCTCGAACGATCCGGCTGATCGGCCTCGACGGCGTCCATCCAAAAACAAGACCGCCGTTAATTTACCACCCAAAGAAGGGGGCGAACGGTTACAAAAACTCATGGCAGCTGCCGGAGTTGCAAGCCGTCGCGAATGCGAAGAGTTTATTCTCGAAGGCCGAGTGCAAGTCGATGGCAAGGTCGTGACCGAGCTTGGGGTTCGAATCGACCCGGTCAAACAACAAATCTCTGTTGATGGCGAAGCCTTGCCTAAGACACGGCGTCTCTACTTCGCTGTGAATAAACCCGACGGCGTTGTCTGCACTGCCCGTGACCCCGCCGGTCGGCCTCGCATTACCGATCTTTTGCCACCCGACGTGGGACGCGTCTTCAACGTCGGTCGACTCGACATGGCAAGCGAAGGATTGATTCTGCTTACCAATGATGGCGAGCTAGCCAATCAACTAACGCATCCCAAACATGGCGTCGAAAAAGTTTACCATGTACAGGTGCAAGGGCATCCCACAGCCGAAACCTTGGCCAGCCTCCGCAAAGGGGTTTACCTTGCCGAAGGGAAGGCCCACTTCGTCCATGCGAAAGTGAAATCGAAGCGTAAGAGTGGGACCATCCTCGAAGTCGTTCTCGACGAAGGCCGCAACCGCGAAATTCGTCGCGTTCTTGCTCGGGTTGGCCACAAAGTACAACGGCTTACGCGTATTGCGGTCGGGCCTGTTCGCCTGGCCGACTTACCGCAAGGAGCTTATCGTCCTCTCACACCTGAAGAAGTGAAATCACTTCGTAAGGCAGTTGCCGAGGGGCGTAAGCCACGCGAAGAACGTGAAGCAGACTCGTCGCCAAAACGGACAGGTGGTTCAAAAGCGAGCGGGACAACCAGGGTAGCAACCAGTACACGCCGACCCGCTAAACGGACTCCTCGCAAAAACGATGAAAACCACGAACCGACCAAACCACGTCGGACGATTTTGGGTGAGGTCGAGCCAAAAGCGGACAAGCCTCGCAGCAATCAACGACGTGCCAAGCAATCAACCAACCGCAAAGGAACCGGAGGCAAGCCTGCCACAGGGGGAAGGGCAAAGGGGGGGGGTGGTAAACCGACGGCTGGTCGCAAGAAAGTTACCAAAAGAAGAGGACGTTAATTCATGACTGCAAAGGATTGCTCACCCCTGCACGCTGCCTACTATGCTGACCAAGCAAAATTTGTCTCGGCAAAGATTCTTCAGAACGAGCTGATGGCGCAAGGCACCTATCGACTCCGTTTTGAAGCTCCCGCGATTGCCAGTCGAATTACGCCCGGGCAATTCGTCATGATCCGCCTAGCCGGTTTCACCGATCCAATGCTCGGCCGTGCGTTTGCTCTCTACAATGTCGATACCGATAGGTCGGCGGTCGATATCGTTTACGTGGTCCATGGCAAAATGACAACTGCCCTCGCAAGTCGACAACCGGGTGATATTGCCGAAGTAGGGGGGCCCTTGGGCAATGGTTTTCAAAGTGACAATCCCCTTGAAGAATTGATTCTCGTTGCTGGGGGTATCGGTCAAACCCCTTTTCTCGCAACCGGCAAAGAAGCCCTGGGAAAAGCATGCTATGGCACCGATGACCGTCAGCCTTTGAAAGCAGAAAACGTTACGCTTTGCTACGGTGTGCGAAACGAATCTTTCCTAGCGGGTGTCGAAGACTTTCGTTCAACGGGCATGGAACTACGCATCGCCAGCGACGATGGATCGGTCGGCCACCATGGCCTTGTCACGGACCTCCTGCAAGAAGAAATCACACGAACCGAAGGAAAGCGACGACTCGTCCTCTGTTGTGGCCCCGAGCCGATGATGCAAGCGGTCGCCGAGCTTTGCACGGCGCTCGACGTACCGTGCCAAGTCTCCTTAGAAACGCCCATGGCCTGCGGAATAGGCATCTGCTTCAGCTGCGTCGCCAAAGTCATCCAACCTGATGGCGACTGGGACTACAAGCGAACCTGCGTCGAGGGCCCCGTTTTTGATGCCGCTAAGATCGTTTGGTGAGCAAAGGAAAATCGAACCGCCAAGTCGTTATGCCGCTAAGGAAATTCAGGTTGTGCACGTCGCACACCCAGAGGCATGTGTCATGTCGCAATGATGTAGGGGCAGCCTATTAATCCAAGGTTATTTCTGGTGCGATGCGCTTGCGCTGCTCACACCCTACGATTACCCTCCTCCAAGATCGGTCGTGGTGTTCGCCGTGTCGCCGTGGTTCTCTTCTAAACCTTCAGCGCACAAAAAAAGCCCGCAGCTCCAACGGCTATCACCGTACAGAACGCGGGCTTCTTTGTATGTTGAATCAGCTTGTGTTAAATCACTCAAGCCTAAATGGCGTCAAGCTAAACTCAGGCAGCCGATGGTTGCTTGAGCTTCTTGATCGCAGCTGACAAGCGGCTCTTGTAACGAGCGGCCGTGTTGGCGTGGAGGATGCCCTTGGCGGCAGCTTGGTCAAGCTTCTTTGTTGCGGTACGGAATGCAGCTTCGCTTTGCTCGACTTCGCCGGCATCGATCGCTGAGCGAACTTTCTTAATAGTCGTACGCAGGGCGCTGCGAGTAGCACGGTGACGGAGACGACGCGCTTCGTTCTGACGAAGTCGCTTCTTAGCACTAGCGGAATTAGGCATATTAGTTTGTAGGGAACGGAGCTTTGGTAAACAGTAATAAAAAGTGGCTATTCAAAGTCTTTGATGACTAGAAATTTGATGACTAGAAATTAGCTAACTGGCAAATAGCTAACTGGCAACTACAAGAACTACCTAGGCGACCACAACAGCAGCTTTCGGGCATTCGACTCTAGCAATTTCAGGTCTAGCAACTTTCAAATCTAGCAACTTTTCTCTCAACTTCGGAAACCCACGCCCCACGTCTTGAGAGGCAATCGCTGAGAATCACATAGCATTGCGGATTTTGGCGATCTTGTCTAGTCGCTCACCTACATCTCGGTAACTAAAATCTGCCCCGGCAAGGTCGGTAAGATGGGCTTCCGCCCGATCGAGCTCCTTCATGCCCAACGCCAAGACGCCAGCCCGATAGGTGGCGAGTTTGCGCAAATCGGTCCAATCAGTAGCGTTAAACGCAGCGATCGAGGCCTCGTAACTCCGCAAAGCAAGCAAATGTTGTCCGATTTGTTGGAAACACTCGCCTAACAGAAGATTGACCTCCGATTGCCGTTTGGGATCTTCACGAGCAGCCTGTAAGGGCTCGATTGCTTCGCGATGTCGGCCCACTCGTTTGAGGCGAAGGCCTAGTTCGTATTTAAGCTTCAAATCCTGAGAATTTCGGTTCGCCCTGGCGGCAAAGACTTCAATCTCGGCCTGATTTGCCTCGGCGACAGTCGTTTCGGCAGTCTTCTCAGCCTCGTCGGAGGGGTGTTTCGCGAGCCGACGACCTGCTTCGATGGCTCGTTCACGCATCCGCAGGAGGTAGACCTCTTCGAGTTTTTCAAGGATCGCTAGGTCATTGTTCCCTTCGACGGCTAGCGCTTTACGGTAAAGCCGTTCCGAGTCAAGTAGTCTTTTTTGGCCAGCATAGAGGTTGGCCAAAGCGAGGTAAGGAGCCACCTCATCAGGCGACTGGTCGATCGCTTGGCGAAGGAACTCCTCTTGTTGCCGAGTGGTCAGGTTCTTGGAGTCCTCCAATGGGCCCTTGAGTGTCGGTGTTCCAACAATGACGTTTTCGTTTTCGTTTTGGCTTTCGGCATCGCGTTCAGCAATCGACAAGCCAGCGACGCGGCCAGGACGTTCGACAACGACATTGGTCTCTTTGCCTGAGAGCAGTGCCGGGT
>CAYGQU010000332.1:0-4074 GCA_964352045.1 uncultured Planctomycetaceae bacterium | reverse complement strand
GGCCGTATCAAATCGGACCGTGTCGCGACTAAATGGATTTACGCTTGTCGAGCTGCTTGTGGTTATAGCCATTATTGGCATCTTGGTCGCACTCCTTTTGCCTGCGGTGCAATCAGCACGCGAAGCGGCACGCAAAATAAGCTGCGTTAATAAAATCAAACAGCTTGGTTTGGGTTGCGCGAATGCTGAAAGCGCGACGGGAAAATTCCCTAAGGGCCGCGGTTGGCCCGATTGGCAAAACGCCGCTGGTGATCTTCAGGGGGGAACGAATTACAACGCCATCGGACCCAACGACAAAACGGATATCTATTCGGTCCATGTACGTATCTTGGGCTACATGGAAGAACAAGTCATCTACGATTTGATTGACTTTGAATCACCGACAACACCGTTAATGTCGAGAGGGGGCGTTCCGGCAAACCCTAATTACGAAGCTTATAACGTGGGAGCTAATATTTTCATTTGCCCGAGTGATGCCAACACTGGCACTGGAATCTCTGAGAATAACTACGTTTACAATTTCGGAGGATCAACTCCTTATGCTGGTGCATCTGGACCTTCTGCCAATGCTACTAAAACCGAGCGAACTGATCCTGACGTAACGGCAGGTGGCAACGGGGCATTCACTATCGACAAGGGACTTGCCCCAGGCAAGTTTGTTGATGGACTATCCAAAACAGCAATGTGGTCGGAACGGACCAAAGGAAATGGCCAAGATGCCGAGTCGATCCCCGATACGACCAGCATGCGTCAATGTAATGGAGGTGGACTGAACTTTACAGGCAACTTTGATTTCCCCTTACTACAAATGAGCAAAACCACCTTCCAAGGTGGAGACCAATATACTTTCAATGGCTTTGGACGTTTGAACCCTGACGGAAATAATACCTACACGAACGGTTGGCCTATCGCAGCCTATTTTGGAACCATGTACAACCACTATGCCCCTCCTAATAATCCCTGGATGGATTGTGGAAGTTCTTGGATTTCGGACCGACCTTGGGAGCATGCGGCGGTCAGTGCAAGAAGCGCCCACGGGGGTGGTATCGTCAATGTTTGCTATGCCGATGGGCACGTCGAAGCGGTAACCGCAGACATTGAAATCGAAGTCTGGCGAGCCTTGGGTTCGCGAGATGGTGAAACAGATAGAGAAGAGATCAACGAACGAGTTAAGTCTCAATTGTAGTCGTTTACAGCTCCATATGGCTAAAGACGTGTAAATACATGTCTCGTACTACAAGCAACTTTGTTGGATAAGAATAGAGATGCGCGCCTACCAATCCTTACTATTAATACTTTGCCTGCTAAGCGCACCCGGATTAATAAATTATGCGATTGCCGAATCGCCACTCTCCCTGCGACTTGTTACTTTCAACGCCGAGATCCTGACCGCCCCACGCGATCGGCCAGGGTACTTGAACAAGTTTCGTTTCGATCACGCTCGAAACCTGCATCTTGAGCGTGTGGCGATGATTATCGAAACGCTTAATCCCGATGTTCTCAATCTGGTTGAAGTCACGAGCAAAGAAGCAGTCGATCGGCTTATTGAAATCCTCCATGAAAAAGGGAGGGATGAGTATCAAGGTTGGCACATCGACTCGCACGATTCGTTCACGGGCATGGACGTGGCCGTTATTAGCAAGTACCCGCTCGATAAAATCGACGGCAAAATGATTCGCACGCTCTATTCGGACGACGAAGATCCAACCTGGCAGCAAGCCTACTCCTACAAAGGATGGAATGGCGAGCAACGTAATGGCATGACTTCGCTCTCAAGAAATTCACTCTACTTCATAACAATCAACGGCTGGAAGCTCGGCTTCCTCGGCTTGCACCTTAAATCAAATCCTTCGGACGACTACTCCAACGCCAAACGAACGGCCGAGGCTGCGATTGCTTCACGTGCCATTAACAGCGAAATCGTCAAACGAGGATACCTTCCCGTTGTGCTCGGTGACCTAAACGATTATGACCCCGACATTGAGGACCCGGATGACTCGCGGTCGACCCTCACGAGTGTCGTGAAAAGCATTAAAGACTACGATCCTGAGTCGCGTGGTGAGGAACTCGTCAACGTGGCAAAGTGGATCAAGCGTAAGGCCGATCGTTACACATCGCATTGGGATTGGAACGAAAACGGTGCTCACGACGGAGATGATGTCTACACGATGATCGACCACATTTTATTACCAAAGCAGCTTGAGCCCTTCGTCAAGCATGCTTTTATCTCACATTGTGTGGGGCTTGATACTTCAGATCATTACCCGGTGGTTGTCGATCTTGAGTTACCCGCTACTCCCAAATAGCTGAATTTTTTTGATTTCAATCCCTACCCATTTCAGGCAAAGAAATGGGACGCGAGTCTTCCCATCATGACTCCCTAAGTAGGTCGTCGTATTTCTTGTATTGGCGTACAAAGTATCTTTTGTTGCTGTAATCAGCACTATCTGACGTCATTAGGGCATAACCGCTTGAACCCAGAGGCTAAGAGCGATACAAACGTGGTTGATAAGCTCTTGTAATGCGATGTTTTTGACGTCTCCCCCTTCCTAAGAGATTTCCTTTGGCCAATTCAACTTCTCAGTCTGTGGTTTCGATGATCGACCACGCCGTACTTCATCCGACACAAACGGCAGACGACGTGCGTGAAGCGTGTGAGTTTTGTGCTGAGCTTGGCGTGGCGAGTGTTTGTGTTAAACCATCGCATGTTTATCTGGCTGCTGAGTTGCTTGCCGACAGCAATACGGTCGCCTGCACCGTGATTGGCTTCCCCCACGGTGGAACCTCGACCACAGCCAAGGTAGCCGAAACACTTGCCGCGTGCGCCGACGGGGCGGTCGAGATCGACATGGTCGTTAATATCGGGCAAGTCCTTGCTGGTGAATGGGAACAAGTAGCAGCTGATATCAAAGCAGTTACCGATGCTGCTCACAATGAGGGAGCCATCTTAAAAGTCATCTTTGAAACTGGCTTACTGCCCGATGACGCAACAAAGCGTCAGCTTTGCAAAGTCAGTGAGGAGGCGGGGGCAGATTTCGTGAAAACCTCAACCGGCTTCGGATTTGTAAAAGGAGACGATGGTTCGCTGCAATCCACTGGCGCGACTGAGCATGACATTAAGCTCATGCGTGAAACATGCAGCGACAAAGTCGCCGTTAAAGCATCGGGCGGAATTCGATCTTACGAAGATGCTTTGAAGCTAGTGAAACTCGGTGCAACACGGCTCGGAACAAGCGGCACAAAAGCAATTGCTGCTGGCGAACGGGGTGAAAAAGCTGAATCCCAATCGAGCTATTAGACGTCGAGCTAAGAATTATCGAGCGATAAGGCCTCGACGAAATCAATTAACTCTTTGCTGCAAGACTCGCAGCTTTCTCTAACAAGATCAAGCAATGCTTCACCTATACGATCAGATTCAAGAAGCGGTCAGTACCATCCGCAAAGTTTGGGACAAAACGCCACACGCAGGAATCATCCTTGGTACTGGGCTTGGCAACTTTGCCGAGAAAATCGAAGTCGATGCGACGCTCGATTACGCTGATATTCCTCATTTCCCCCATTCGACGGCCACAAGCCACCGTGGGCGATTTGTCTTTGGCACCTTGCGCGGCTTGTCTGTGATGGTCATGGAAGGGCGTTTTCACCAGTACGAAGGTTACCCGCTTTCGCAAATCACGCTTCCTGTGCGTGTGATGAAGGCGCTTGGTGCTGATCTAATGATCGTCTCTCAGGCGGTTGGGGGAATGAATCCGCTCTATAAGCCGGGTGACGTCATGTTGATTGATGACCACATTAATTTACTCGGTGATAACCCCCTGGTCGGTGTTAACGACGATCGCCTCGGACCGCGCTTTCCGGATATGTCAGAGCCATACTCGTTCGAACTTATCGAAAAGGGTCTACAAATCGCTCGTCAGGGTGATTTTGTCGTGCATCGCGGAGTATCGGTAGCGGTAACAGGGCCTTGCCTCGAAACGCGTGCTGAATACCGCTTTCTACGTGGCATTGGTGCCGATGTGGTTGGCATGTCAACAGTGCCTGAAGCTATTGTGGCGGTTCACGAGGGATTGCGAG
>CAYGQU010000331.1:3273-4074 GCA_964352045.1 uncultured Planctomycetaceae bacterium | reverse complement strand
CAGCAACTCCCGGCCCGCGCGGAGGATTGCTCATCGCCAGCGGAATTCTACTAATACTGATTGCCACCTTCGCCCTTGTAAGCGACCCTCAAGCGGTTCTCGTCGCTTGGCAGCAGCTCAGTCAATTTGGCTAAGCCGATTAAGAGGTAAACATGCTTTTAGAACTGTGTTACCAAGCCTTAATAAACATGAAAATAACTGCCTCAACAACACACCGAACAAGACGCTTTTATGTGACCTGATTAGCAATTCGATAAAATGCAAGAAGGCGTTCGGTTCCGCTATCGCATCGAGGTACTCGTTGTGCTTTCCTTCGTCTTCTTCGTGCCTGGGTAGTTCATCTCTCTTCGCACCTTTTACTTAGGTACTTTTATTTGCCTCTCCCCCTCGGGATCTTTTTCAAAGACAACCCGAAATGCTCGATATCCCTCGGCTATTTTATCACCGTAAATAGATTCCAGCTCTTTACGAAGCAACTCGGCTGTGGCAAAACCATCGGGCTGGGCATCGGCATCGGTTAGGTTTTCAAGATCGACTTGTTCGACTAGCGTAATGAGAATGTAGCCTACGCCAGGGATGTAGCTCTTTTGCCCTGTCCGCATGCGGCGATATTTCCATAGCCGAATGGTCTGGGTTTTATTACCCGCACGTATCGCGTCGAGAAATTTTCGTTTGAATAAAAGCATGCTACGGGAATCCGTTGACGGGCCAGGCTGGCAAAATCATTTCGCGAACTTCTACCGAAACCTACCTTAAGCAAGTCGGTTTGTCAGATCGAAACGCCCTCTAGGAGGTGACAGA
>CAYGQU010000331.1:0-3263 GCA_964352045.1 uncultured Planctomycetaceae bacterium | reverse complement strand
CGTCTGACGCTATGATGATGCCTAGGGCTAGATTACGTTCTTTCGCACCGATTCCGCGCAGAACCCATCGCATCTAAAAGTTTGCAGAACACCACTTCCTACACAACCTCGACGCATGAAATCCCTTTACCACATCACCACCGAAACAGAATTCAACGCTGCCAAACCGGCTGGTAAATACTATTCGGCAAAGTTTGCTGAGGAAAAATTCATTCATTGCTCCTACGCACACCAAGTAGTGAAAGTCGCCAACGCAAGATTCGCTGGTCAAAAAGACTTGGTGCTCCTCGAGATCGATCCGACGAAGTTAAGCTCACCGGTTGTTGACGAAGATCTTTACAATGCCAACGAGCTGTTTCCCCACATCTACGGGCCACTCGAATTGTCGGCCGTGCTGGAGGTGCTTTCCTTCCCGTGCGGATCCGATAAAAAGTTTGCATTGCCGAAAACGACAAATTAAGAGATTTCAATACTCTACGCCAACAACTCACTAACGGGCTTTCCTTCGTCAACTAATTTAATGGGCCGACCGATGAGGCTATCGTTTTCAAATTCAGGGTCAATTCCTAACGCTGTGTAGATTGTTTGATAAAGATCTTTCGGCGTGATTGGACGATCAGTCACAGCAGAGCCAGCTTCGTTGGTGGCGCCAACGACTTGTCCACCGGGAACCCCACCCCCGGCAAGCCAGGCGCTGAACGCGCGAGGGAAGTGGTCGCGGCCACCGTTGGCGTTAATCTTTGGCGTCCGACCAAACTCACCCATCCAAATGACGAGCGTCGAATCGAGCATGCCTCGTTCTTTTAGATCCGTTAGTAGTTGGGCAGCTGGCTGATCAATATTTGCACAATTCTTTGCGACACGGTTATGATTTTCTTGGTGCGTGTCCCAACCATTCTGGGTTACCTCCACGAACGTGACGCCCGACTCCAATAGGCGGCGTGCTAACAAACATCCCTTAGCAAAATTCCCTTCCCCATAGGCTTTGTGTGTCTGCTTAGACTCTTTTGAAAGATCAAATGCTTCCATGCTGGGCGAAAGAATCATGTCGCTTGCAGCGCTCACCATTTTTTTATGAGCGGCTACGAGGTCGGTACCCTCGCGTTCGGCAAAATCACGCTCGAATTGGTCGAGGAGCTTAAGTCGCCGTTTGTAGCGGTCGAGATTCGTAGCAGGGCGAGCATTTTCGGGCGGTCGGCTAGGGTTATTGAGCAATAAGGGATCGTAAGCCACGTCCAAGAATCCCGCACCGCCTGCGCTGGCCCCTCGCCCGCCAATACGAACAAAGCTTGGCAATTCGCAAGCCGCGTTTCCAATTTGGTCGGCCACGTTCGAACCCAGCGTGGGGAACTTCACGCCCCCCATCGGCAAATAACCGTGGTGCATTAAAAACTGCGCGCGGGGATGGCTTCCTTCTTTACTAGTCAACGAACGAACGACCGCTATGTCCTCCATTCGTTTAGCAAGAAACGGCAAGTTTTCTGAGAGATGGATTCCCGGAACCGAGGTGGCAATCGACGGGGCCGAACCTTTGTCGGGCTTAGGATCAAGCGTCTCGAATTGACTTGGCCCCCCCTCCATCCAAAGCAGAATACAGCGCATGCCTTGTTTCGAGATTTCCTCCGATGCCATGCCAATACGGTCAGTCCAACCAATCATGGCTGCGGCAGTCCCTGCTCCAAGAGTCCGCAAAAAATCACGCCGCTTGACGATACCTCGTCGATCAACTTGTACGTCGATTTGGTGGCTCAATCTTGGCTTCATCGAAATCGCCTCAGGAAGGGCTGACTCATTAATGTAATCGATAGCTTATCGGTAAAGGACAAAGATCATCGACGATGGACAAACTCGGACGAATTGAGCAACGCCCACAATAAATCTTCCCATGGCTCGTTGCTATTTGGTATGGTTTCGCGATACGCAAGAGCAGCTTTCCGCTCATCATCGTTAGGCAAACGTGACAGCGTACGCAGATAAAGCTCGTCGATTACAGCCGTATCCATAGCTGACTTTTCAAGCAATTTGCCAAGCATAGTGTTGCGCGTTGCCCGAACGTGTCGGTTGAGGCCAGGCGTATTCATCATCGCTAGCGTCTGAGGAATCGTTGTGATAACCATCTCGCGCTGCAAACTAGGATCGAATCCAAACGACGTATTGAAAACAATCCGTGGCGTAACAGGCCGACCTCGGGGGGCACCTGTACCGACTCGACCAATGAGTTTTTCTTCGATTTCAAGGACCGAAAGAATCGAATCAAACAGCACATCACCTCGCAATGGCTGCGCAATATTGGCCGTCATAGGCTTTTCATTCGACTTACGACGTGGACGACTTTCACGCTGATAGGCGTTGGTGGCAAGGATTGTTTTGTGTAACCACTTTAAGTCGTAGCCATTTTTTTTGAACTCCAAGGCAAGTAGCTCCACGGTTTTTGGTGCCGTCGGCTCGCGCTCGGGGCCGATGTCATCAACCGGTTCATAAAAGCCTTCGCCTACAAGTTCAGACCAAGTTCGATTAACGATTGCTATGGAGAACCAATCATCTTTCGTCAAGATATCAGCAAGTGCTTCGCGACGGTCAGCGTCGGGTGTACCGATTGGTTTCTCAAGCCCGGTTAAAAAGAATTTGGGTTGAATCATCTTGCCGATGGCTTCGGGCTTATCAAGATCGGGCATAAAGTGCTCAGGCCAACCACGACGGTTGGCATTGGGTGGTGGCTTTTTGTTCTTTCTTAACGTTTTGTCGTTGACTTGGACTGCGAAAGAAGGGGGACGCGATTTCGGCTCGGGGCGTACACCAATGCGTGGAAAAAAGGCAGCTAACTCATGGAATTGCTCTCGTTCCCAAGAGTCCCATGGATGGTCATGACACTGAGCACATTGAATTTGAATGCCTAAAAAAATACGTGATACTTCGGCAGCGACCTCTTCGGCCCGGCCATCTTGTGCCAAAATGATTGCTGTCGCACCATTGTCCTCGACCTTGCCTTCTGCCGTTATGAATTCACGAGCAATCGCATCCCAAGGTCGGCCCGAGTTGATCCACTTAGTAAGATCACGCAGCAAAGGTTTTTCTGCTGAATAGGCACGGTCTTCAAGCCGACGCGCGAGAATCACATCACGCCAATAGCGAGCTTGATTCACACCAAAAGCTTCACGGTCGATTAACCCGGCAACGAGTTTTTCTCGTTTATCGTCCGACTTATCATCTAGAAAAGATTCTAATTCTTGGCGTGATGGAATCTTGCCAACAAGGTCCAGGTA
>CAYGQU010000330.1:0-4085 GCA_964352045.1 uncultured Planctomycetaceae bacterium | reverse complement strand
TAAGAAGCTCAAGCATGGATAGAACGACAGTCTCGCTAGCTTTTATCGGCGAGACTGGGCCAACGCACGGGCGGGCTTGGTCGATGCATGGCGATTGATTCATTTTGCCGCCAATGATCTCGAAAGCGCGCTCGACATTGTCTTCTCTGGCGACATCGCTAACGTCGGGGAAAATCCCTTTCGACTACGCGATACCAATGGACGACTTCGAGTTGGCATCGAATTCGATTCACCCACTTCGAGACTGGCCGAACGAAATGTCTACCGAGAATCAATAATTCAATACCAACAAGCCCGTCGTAGTTATTACCAGTTTGTGGACCAAATCAATCAAGGGCTAAGGGCTACGCTTCGACAATCGCGGCTCAATGAGATCAACCTGGAATTACGACGCGAAGCGGTTTTCGTGGCAATTGCCCAGGTTGATCTCGTTCGGCTTCGCCTTACGGAACCTCCCAAGCCAGGCGAAACTGCCAGCTTTAACAACACGACGGCTCGTGACTTGGTACAAGCTTTGGGTGACTTGCTTTCAGCACAGAATGATTTACTAAGCGTGTGGGTTAATAACCGAGTTCAACGGCTGCAACTCGAACTCCAATTGGGAGTCATGTTAGTTGATAGCGAAGGTATTCGGGTCGATATTGAACAGCCACTAGAGCTATTTCTCTCGGAATCGACTCGCACGCAGTACAATAAAATCCGATTACTACCTCCCGTGAAGAGCCCCAGCACAGAGGGTCCAATCCAACTCGCATACGCTGAAGAATTCGCCGAACCAACCCACTCGACGAAAAGCGTAAAAAAAGAATTGCATTTCGAGAGCAACCACGAATTCGACACACAAAACCAGTCAGTAAACCACGAAACCCAGCGGAAATAGATTTCTGTAGACATGACTGAAAAGCGGATATCTTTCCCGTTTTTTGCATCTTTTCTTGATGCTTATGCGTATTTGTTAGGTCAGGTCACTCTGATGTTCGCCCTAGTATCAATAGGTGAGTATAATAGGTAGCTAACACTTATAATTTAATTAGCCCCACCGTCGCCGACTTAGCATCGGTCGTTACAAATCCAGCGATTCCAAAATGTTTCATCAAGCTGCCTGCCGACAGTCTTGCTCAGGGGCATTCCAAGGAGCTCGCCATGGTGGTGCAGCATTGTGGATTCTTGTGCTACTCATCGGCACGGCTATTGGAGGATGGTATTGGTTCGATCCGCTGAATACAAACTCGATTTCCGAAGGACACGATGCTATCCTTCATGAGGTGAGCCGCAATGATTTTGAACTAATCATCAATGAGCGTGGTACGGTCGAGTCATCAGGCAGTACTGAGATACGTTCTGAAGTTCAATCGAATAATGCGGGCGTTGCGATACTTCGAATTATAGAAGAGGGATCGAAGGTAAAAGAGGGCGATTTCTTGGTGGAACTAGATTCTTCTCCACTTCTTACTCAAAGAACGCTCCAACTCGTAAAAGTCAATACGGCCGAAGCGGCTGCCGTCGAGGCGAAGAATAATTACGAAACGGCGGTCATAGACAAAGAGCAGTATGAGCAAGGTTTATTTGTCCAAGAGAAGCAGACGATTGAAAGTGAAATTTTCGTTAAAGAAGAGGATTTAAGCCGCGCGAAAGAGTACCTTAAATACAGCAAGAAGCTTGCCACGAAGGGGTATGTGGATGTGCTTCAATTGCAAGCCGATGCGTTTGCGGTCGATAAATCAGCCAAAGAGCTTGAAGCAGCAAAAACCAAACTGCGCGTTTTAGAAGACTACACCCGCCTCAAAGAGGTTAAGACAAAAGAATCCGCCATTGTCATTGCTAAAGCAAAGTGGGAATCGCTTGAAAACAATCATCAAGTAGAACTCGCGGCCCTGGCTGACATTGAAGATCAAATCACCAAGTGCAGGATCTACTCCCCCATCGACGGGGTTGTGACCTATGCCCATGAAAATAACCGACGTGGAGATGGGTTTATGGTCGAAGAAGGAGCAATGGTGCGCGAACGGCAGGTGATTATCCGTCTACCCGACATTACCAAGATGCAAGTCGAGGTAATGATTAACGAAGCACTAGTGCAATTTGTTCGAGAAGGAATGCCTGTTTCGGTCAAGCCGGTTGGAACTGAAAATCTTGTGCTACAAGGTCGGGTAGAACGCGTGAATCAATACGCTGAACCCGAAAATTGGCGCCGCAGCAACGTCAAAGATTACAAAGCAATTATTAGCATTCTCGACGCAAGCGACCGGGTAAAAAGTGGTATGACCGTTGCCGTTTCTATCAATTCGATGTTTGTACCCAATGTCTTACAGACACCTGTTGAAACCCTCTATGCTCATGGCGATAAGACCTACTGCTTTATTGACAAAGCGGGAGAGTTAATCGCACAAGAAGTGGCCGTTGGACTAACCAACGATCGGTTTATCGTCGTAGAATCGGGCCTTGCCGAGAACGATCAAGTCGTGATGAATCCACGCCGCTTTGCTGATAAGGTTTTGCTTCCCGAGCTTCCCCCTGAGCAATTACAACAAGCCATTGATAGTGGCAAAGATAGTCGTGAATTACGCGAACGACTATCGTCTGAAGAAAATAGGACCGCGGCCAAAACTGACCAACCCGATGGGACAAAAACGAAAGCGATCTCGGCAGGGGGGGCTTAGGCCAAGTTGATGATGTCTACAGCGAACCTCCGCGACAATAGCGATACTCCTATTGCTGAGTCGGACCCTATGCTAGCCGCTTCGATTCGTGGATTGGGGAAAGATTATCATTTGGCGGGCGGAACGGTTTCGGCCCTAAGGGGTGTTTCTTTTGATCTGCCGACAGGGAACTTTGTTTCGATCATGGGACCTTCGGGTTCGGGTAAAAGCACGCTACTCAATCTCCTCGGCTGCTTAGATCGACCTAGCTATGGTGAATTCTTTCTTGGTCCTGACAATGTCGCGGGGTTAAGCGATGATCAATTAGCCGAGGTGAGGGCAACTCGCCTAGGGTTTGTCTTTCAGTCGTTTAATCTTTTACCAGCTCTGACAGTGCTTGAAAATATCGAACTCCCTTTACACTACAGCGGCCAAGCCAACAAACATTCTCGCGAGCGCTGCGAGGCCTTAGCCGCACGGGTTGGCTTAGCCGATCGTCTATCCCATCGTCCACCTCAATTATCAGGAGGACAACAGCAACGCGTTGCGATAGCTAGAAGCTTAGTTAACGATCCTTGGTTCCTTCTAGCTGACGAACCTACCGGTAACCTGGATAGCGTGACCACAGCTGAAATTCTTGATCTTTTGACTGAATTAAATGACGAAGGTCGTACTATTGTCTTAGTGACCCACGAACCCGAGGTCGCTGTTCGAACGAAACGCACCATCACACTTCGCGATGGATTGATTGTCTATGATGGCAAACCGAAACAATTGGACGCGAACCACCTTCCAACAGCCACGAAACAAAAAGATGCGGAGACGCCCGCATGATAGCGTCCTTCCAAAGATGGTTCCGACGCTGGTTACGCACAGTTAGCCTGAGCATAAAAAGCTTGCTGCTGCATCCCATGCGTTCAAGCTTGACCATACTCGGTATTTTAATAGGTGTGATGAGCGTGGTTTGGCTACTTGCTATTGGCGAGGGCATTAGCCGGGCTTCTCAGGCTCAAATTGCAGCGCTTGGCGCTAAAAATATTATCGTACGCACAATTAAGCCGGCCAGTGATAAATTTGAGGGGGCTGGCTACGGTTTAACACGCAACGATTACCTTCGCTTGCATTCAACGATTCCGACACTCGAAAGCGCGGTTCCCATTCGTGAACTCACTGCCGAGTTTCGTAATGGACGCCGCCAGCTCGAAGGCCGACTCGTCGGCTGTACTCCCGAGTACCAAGACGTAGCGCGTCTTACGATCGACGAAGGTAGGTTTCTGACCGATAATGATGGGTTTCGCGGCATGAACTATTGTGTTCTTTCCGCTGAAGTCGCATCGAAACTCTTTCCAATTGAAGATCCCCTGAATCAAATTGTTCAAGTTGATGAAGAATTCTATACCGTCGTAGGGACTGTCCTTCCACGTGCTGCGTCGGCAGGGATTGGTG
>CAYGQU010000329.1:0-4085 GCA_964352045.1 uncultured Planctomycetaceae bacterium | reverse complement strand
CTAGGGGTCCGATTTGCCTAGATAAACTTGCCTAGGATACCACGCCGCTAGGTGCCCCATCAACTGGCCAGATTGGTTCGAGTTGGGCCAAATAAGAATAGAACTTGGCCGCGTCTAATAAAATTAGACGTGACCAAGTTCTTTTCTGTGCCGAATGAATCAATCGCGAACGGGCAGGAGGCTCACCATCCAGTCGCCGCCGTTATTAACAGGCCGATGCTCGGTCGGTTCGTCTTGGGCGAGGCCGATCATCGAGTCGGTGCCCCCTGTCTCGGTATCGTAGCTGAGATAGATTCCCTTGGTTTGGGCGGGATCGAAATCGAGGGCGACCCAAAAAGTTTTTGGTAATTCAATCGGATTAGCAAGCCGAATGGTGGTCCATTTCTCGGCCCCACGGCGGAAGAGTCCGTAGGCAGCATGTTCGACCGCCAAGATTTCTGACCGATCTTCGCTGAGGAAGCTAATTTCAAAATCTTCGCGCGGTGCTTGTTTCGCGCCGTAACGCGAACCATGAAGACGGACCGCCCGAATGTGAGTCACTCCGTCGGGAAGAGTAAACTTTACTAAGTGGCCACTTCCACCCAATGATTTTTTGCCATCGGGCTTGCCGTCGCCTCGAGCGATGATACGAGGAATTTCAGCAGATCTACTGCCAGCTTTATTTTCGTTAGCATTTGGCTGTTCGGGTAAAGCAGCCTTTGCTCTTTCAAGAGCATCTGAAAAAAACTTGTTTCCAGGATTTGATTTCAGCAACATTTCAAAAAGTGGAATCGCTTTGGCATGCTCTCCTTTATCAAGGTAAGCAAAGGCTAATCCTGACGATAACGCATTGGGACCAGGCGCGATCTTCAAGCCCATTTCCCAAACCTTGATCGCCCCATCAGAATCACCTTCAGCCATCAGACAACGTGCCAGCCCATTCATGGGCCCAATCGCTTTCTTATCACGCTTGAGATAACTTTTAAACAAGGGCTTTGCTTCTTGATGATTGCCTTGATTCAACAAGGCAAAACCAAGACCGTTGATAGCAGCCAAATATTTTTTGTCACGAGAGAGAATCTCACGGAAGTCAGCTTCTGCTTCCTTGTTTTTACCTTGATTAAACGATTGCCAACCACGTCGATTGAGTTCTTCGATTGAGAGTTGCGTATCTTGTTTAGCAACTTTTACTGTCTTCTCAGTTGGCTCGATAGGGCGGGGTTCTAAGCTCGACTCTTTATTAGGCTCTGACTTATAAGTCGATAAGACCGGCTGAAGATTGTACCTAGCTCTATGAGGTAAAGGATTGGGTACGACTTCGTTGGGATTATCGAGATAATGCCGTGCCAGGCGAGTATCTCCAAAATGACGAATTTCTCCCCCGAGACTATCTAATTCCCGTAGAACGACAAAAGGCGATTTCTCCTTTTCACCGTCAATCCACAGGCTATGAACCCTCCCACTTGCGAACTCATCAAGGCGTGGCAAATTAGAGCGCAGAACATAATGCTCTTCACTAGGATCTAAACCTTTTTGATAGACTCGGAAACGACACCCTGCTTTACCTACTTCGATTATCTCGAGCATGAATGGATGACGGATATCAGGGGTCGCTAGGGACATATGAGGCAGCTCAACTTTATTGCCAACCACGGCGTCAGCAAGGATTGTCCAGCCGGAACGATTGAAATCAGATCGGTTCCTGATAAGACGAGACCGTCCCGTGGGCCTATCTTTTGCCTCTTCCAAATTCACCTTTGAGACATTTTTTGTTCGGGCTTCATCTACATTTACATTCTCTTTCTCGTCCGCAAGTGGTTTATTCTTAACGCCGAGCGCTTCGCGTGTCGCTTCGTCAGCAAATCCGGTTGGTGTGAGCTTTGCTTCTTCTTGGAACTTACGAACCGCTGCTCTTGTTAGCGGGCCGTAATCGCCATCGACATCAAGTTCAGATGACGGATCGAGTTGTTGGTTCAGAGCTCCTTGGAGTTCTTCGACTGAATCATCGTAGTCCCGGATAAGCTCTGATAGATTCTTAAAGGATGAAGTACGTGGACGATTAGGCGACCCGCTATTCGCATTACCATATTGTCCTCTTATATCTGCAATAATATCTAATGCCCTGGGAACTTGCTGACCGCTTGTCTGTACCTTCTGGAGTAATTCAAAATCTTTTTTTTGTTGATCAGAAAAGTTTTTGACTTCTAGACTACCAGAGTATTGTCGATGGATGATTTTGTCCTGATTCTTCTTTACTGCTGCCGCTAGAATGTTTTGCACCTCCTGTGGAGGAAGCTTGGCCTCGATTCTTTCGACGTTCGCTCTTATTTCCTTGATCTGATCAATGTAAAGTTTGGCTTTCACAATCACCCGTGGGGAGTAGACAGTTTTGTTGGGGTCTCTCGAATCCAGCAAATCCTTATGGCTTTCAAGCGCCATCCAGTAGTGCAACAACTCATCGGATGCAGCAAGATGGCGATCCAAATTTCTCTTTGAATAATCATAAGACTTTAACAGTGCTAAATCGTCTTGGAGAATGAAAAGTTCTTCCCCACTTAGCTGGTCAATCACCTTCTCCGCATGAGCCTTTTTATCTTCTTCATTGCTTTTGAATCGTTCATCTAATCTCTGCGTGATGTTGTCCCAAACTTTTTCGAGGGAATAACATTCTCCTGCAGAAACATTAATCATGCCCTTCAATGCGGCCAAAGCTTTATCAACCGACGACGTAGAATTGTTATAAGATTCATTCAAATTCCTCTTTGGTGTCAAACTTAATTGCTCGCTAGGCGATTGATCAATCGTTTTCGTATTAGATGCCTGCACCCGGTTTTGTGGCGCATAAGTCTGTCGCTCTATTGGATCAGATAGAGCTTGCGAGGGAGCTGAAGGGGTCTGATCATTTTCGCCCCAATTTTGAACTGATTGGTTGTTATTGTGATTTTGCGGTTGTGCCGTAGGCCAGTCTAAGAAAACATTTCGATTTTGATTCTGTTGAGAAGGTAGGGAGTAGGATTGCTGTTGATACGATTGATTTTGACCGGTGACTTCAACAATCGGCCCTTTATCTTCCATGACATACGTCTTATTGCCTGATTCGTCATATTCGACCGCTCCTACTAGGCGCCCGTTACGATACTCTCGCACGGCTTTCTTCGTGCCGTCGGGCCAAAGCTCGACTTCCTCGCCATTTTCAATCGGTGGCCGACTCGGGGATCCGACTATTTTGCCAGGAATACTTGTTGGGGAACTCGACTCCTTGTCCCCGGCCGATTCTTCCGTAGCACGCAACATCAACTCCCGCTCAAGCCGCAAAGCTTCCGCCCGAGCATGAAAAATATCGGCTGACATGAGGTTGGCTTCTGCCAACTGCAATTGCTGTTCGGCGGTCAATTCGCTGATTGGCTTGTCATTGAGCCGCACAATTGTGGCCACCTTATTTTTTAAGGCATCGTAGCGTGACTCCCAGTAGGTGTGCTGCACATGTAGCTCTTTTATACTTGGCTCCTTGGTCAACAAAAGGTCAGGCGTCTTGGCAGCACGCTCGGCCCAAATGTTCTTTAATAATTCGCTTTGTTCGGCGTCGGAAAGCTTCTTGCCATCTCTGCCCATATCACCGAATTTCATTCCCTGTGGGATTGGCCCAGGTACGAGTTCGCCCGTGATTTCCCTCGCTTCGCCATTTGGTTGAACAGGTTGAAAATTACCCCCTTCCCCAGCGATTATCGCGGGCTTCTTCTCAGTAACGGAATCGACCGCTAGCTCAGCGACAAACTGCACCATGGCAGCTGGCGATTCATCGGCATCCTCATCCGCAGCTAATACAGCGCTCAATTGAAAACCATTCAATCCACCCGGCATCGAATCGGTTGGTTCGTTTCCACCCGCGTCCCCACCAATCAACAAAGCGGCAGCAAGCGAACAAGCGGCAATCGCCGCAGCAGGTTTGGTCATTGAAGCAATGAACATCGCACGGGTTCCTTCTTGATAAAGGGCTAACACAACAGAAGAGGCGGCTAACGAACTGCTGCCAGTGACGAGTGCTTGGCAGTCGGCGGCTGTTTGGGCGATCAGTGTCGGGCTGGCCACTTCGGTCGAACGACTCG
>CAYGQU010000328.1:0-4106 GCA_964352045.1 uncultured Planctomycetaceae bacterium | reverse complement strand
CGCAAAGTAGGTCGCCATCTTCGTCCTTGAATGGAATCGTAGCACTAGGTGCCTTGAGCGTCTCGCCAAGCAAACGAGAGAGCATATCGTTCTCATGATTTTGCTTGGCTGTTTTTTCGTAATTCGAGAAGACGTAATTCACCAAGACGGCAACTGCTAAAATTGGCAGTATCGCTTTGACAAGTCGGCCGAATGAGAACGCACTTGAAGATTCGCTCATCGTGTCATCTCGATAGCTAATGTATTGGGCTGGTAATTGTCCCGACCGGTTGATCCCTCTAAGGGGCTGCGGGGCATTCGATTTGAAATAGTCTGTAACCAGTAAAATAACAGCAAATGGTCATCTTGCAAATTCTTTAAGTGGTTAAATTAAAACTCGCCCCCGGCAGCGATCACCGTATTGTGAAGAAGCATGGCAATTGTCATCGGGCCAACACCACCAGGTACGGGCGTTATCCAGCCTGCCACCTCCGCAGCGGCGTCATAATCGACATCGCCAACCAAACCGTCATCGGTCCGATTGATGCCAACGTCAATGACAGCTGCTCCCGGTTTTATCCAATCTGCCTGAATAAACGCGGGTCGGCCCACGGCGGCGATCAGTACGTCAGCCGATCGGCAAGTGGCAGGGAGATCGGTGGTTCGGCTATGGGCCTGCGTGACGGTTGCGTCCCAACCTTTCTGGGCCAGCATCGCAGCGAGCGGCTTGCCGACAATATCGCTTCGGCCAACGACCACCGCCTGCTTGCCGATGGTTTCGATGCCGCACCGGCGAAGCATTTGCAACACACCATGCGGGGTGCAGGGCAAAAAACGAGGTTGTCCTTGAATCATCAACCCGACGTTTTCTGGATGAAACGCATCGACATCTTTTTCAGGCGAAATTGCTCGTAAAACAACTTCGGTGTCAATCTGCGCTGGCAATGGCAATTGGACCAAAATGCCATGTACCAACGGATCGGAATTCAGTTGATCGACCAAGGCGAGCAACTCGGTTTGAGTTGTCCTGGCTGGGAGTTGGTGCTGTTGGCTTGCCATACCTGCCTTTTCGCAAGCCCGATGCTTGTTCCGTACATAGACCTGGCTAGCCGGGTCTTCACCCACCAATACGGCCGCTAGGCAAGGCGTGATCCCTTTGTCTTCGATTAACTTAGCGGTCGCATTCGCAACCTCTTCGCGAATTTCCGCCGCCAATTTTTTGCCATCAATGATTTGTGCCATCGTCAATTTTCGTCAGGTAATTACCTAGTTAACAAGTAGTATAGGATGTGCAAGTGGAGGTAATGTCGGGAAAGCTATCCCGGAGCTCCAAAAATTTGCCAGAGAGCAAGATAGACCATTCCAGCATAAAAAGCGGCTACCAAGTCGTCGGCCATGACGCCCAAGCCATCGGGTAATTTTTCAAGATGCTTGCAGGGCCACGGTTTGGAGATATCAAACAACCGGTGGAGTCCAAATCCGATCGCGAGCCACACAATGCAAGCTGCACCAGCGGTTGCTGCAGGCGCAAAAGCATAAACCATAGGCACGGTTGCAAATTCATCCCACACGATCGCTTGGGCATCTTTTGGTTCGGTCGTCCAGCCACGACGAAGCAAATCACGCCCTGCTAGCGTACAAATGGGGATCCCTAGAAGAAAAAAAACCGTCAGCGCGGCAATTTGCCACAGGGGGCTCGTCATCTGTGCCACAAGCAGCCAAAGGGGCAAGCCCCACATGGCACCGAAAGTCCCTGGAGCCGGCAGACGTAGTCCAACACCTAAACCGCTCGCCAAAAAACTGGCGATCCCTACTAAAAGCGTTGGCCTTTCCAGCAAATTACTAGCCGATTCGTTCTGTGATTCTTCCGAATTCATGCGAGAATCGTATCCGATGAAGCGTCAAACGGGCAGCCTCTCCCGAGAATTGGCTCTAATAGACAAGAACCCTCTGTGGTCTGGTGTTGTCTGAGTCGATATGCTTTAACACAGATCGCCAACCTAAATTTTGGCAACTGGCACCGCGAAGCGACTAAACAACCCAATTTAACATCATCCGCTTTTTGAGCGACGAAGAGTTTTCCGACTATGAGTGACGAATCTAAAACCGCTGAACCGAAGCTCAGCGCCGTCGAAGGCTTCAAGACCGAGAGTAACTACCTTCGTGGCACGATTGCTGAGGAACTAACCAATGACGATGCATTTTTCAGTAAAGGAAGCATTCAGCTACTGAAGCACCATGGTACTTACGAACAGGATGACCGCGAGCGTCGCAAAGAAGCGAAAGAAAAAGGTATTCCTGGCGGTCGATTCTTTTCGTTGATGACTCGTACGGTTATCCCCGGCGGCGTTATGACCAGTGACCAATTGCTAGCTGAAATTCAAATGGGCGATGATCTGGGTAATTCGACGATCCGTCTGACGACCCGCCAAGGCATTCAGCTTCACGGTATTCTCAAGCAAAATCTAAAAGAACACATTCGCCGTGTTCATGAGGCGAAGCTCACAACACTTGCGGCCTGTGGCGATGTGGCCCGAAACATGATGTGCTCACCCATTCCAAAGAAGAATGCGGTTTATGACACCATGCAAGATTTGACCGCACGCCTCAAGGAGCATTTCAAACCGCATACCTCAGCCTACTATGAGTTATGGCTCAATGGAGATGAATCAGGCGAGAAAAAACAACTTCTCAGTGGTGGTGATCCCACAGGTACGGATCCTGTCGAGCCGATTTACGGTGCGACCTATCTGCCTCGCAAATTCAAAATGGGCGTCGGTCTGCCAGAGGACAACTCAGCCGACATTTACTCACAAGACATTGGCTTCCTGGCCATCACCGAAGGTGAAGGAGCTGACGCGCGAATCGTAGGCTACAACATCATCGTTGGCGGTGGCTTTGGCAAAACACCTAGCAAAAAAGAAACCTACGCCGCCGTGGGGATGGCCATGTGCTATGCCCCAATCGGTGAAGAAGTCGAAGTTGCCGAAGCTATCATGAAAGTTCAACGCGATTTTGGTAACCGAGAAGATCGCAAGCAAGCGCGGATGAAATACTTGGTCCGCAATTGGGGCCTCGATAAGTTCAGGTCCAAAGTCGAAGAATACGCAGGTCGTGCGCTGCAAAAGCCACTCGATGTCGTTGTGACCGAGCACAACGACGGCATGGGATGGCAAGAGCAAGGCGATGGTAAACTCTTCTATGGCTTGGCGATTGAAAATGGCCGTGTCAAAGACGAAGGCGATTATCGCCTTAAGTCAGCCTTGCGCGAGGTTTGCACGACCATGGCACCCCCTTTGCGAGTCACACCACACCAAAACCTTATCTTCTGTGACCTTACCGAAGAAGATAAACCGCGTCTTGAAGGCATTTTCAAATCGCACGGTGTGCCGCTTACCGAGGAAGTTTCCAACACCCGCCGTTGGTCGATGGCATGCCCCGCCCTACCAACCTGTGGTCTGGCCGTCACCGAAAGCGAACGCTACTTGCCAAGCCTGATCGACTTGCTCGATAAGATCATCGCCGATCTTGGGCTTGAAGAAGAAGTCTTCACGACTCGTATGACAGGCTGCCCCAACGGTTGTGCTCGGCCCTACAACTCCGACATCGGTCTAGTCGGCAAGGCAAAAGAAAAGTACACGTTGCTGCTCGGCGGCAGTCGCCTCGGGCACCGTTTGAATTGGGTTTACCAAGACATGGTTCCCTCGGCCGAAGTAGCCCCCATGCTCGGCCGCGTCTTCACCTACTTCAAAGCAGAACGACAGACCAACGAACCCTTTGGCGATTTCTGTAACCGAATTGGCCAAGAATCGTTGCTAGCTGCTTGTGAACCCACTAGTTAATTCGTGACCAAAGGAGGCGTTGCTACCTCGGGCAGCGCTTCGCTTTCACCACGAATTAATATCTCACCCTCGCGAAGATCAAACCCAACCAATTTAGGTAGCACCGGTGCGTCTGAACGCAGACCGGCAAGGTTCAATATAATAATCGGCGTGCCTTCTTCTTGAAGAATCCGCAACGGCAAATTCTTGTCCGCGGTGATATGTTCAATTAACCCCACCACACGGCCAATCGGCATCGGTAGCTGGCCGATCTTGGCCGTGATCAGTTGTAGCCCAAGCTCTCCC
>CAYGQU010000327.1:2655-4119 GCA_964352045.1 uncultured Planctomycetaceae bacterium | reverse complement strand
CAATGAACCCCATCAGGCCTGATTTGAAAATCGTTATCCGGATCAATCACCATCTCTCGGTAAGCATCCTGTTTTTCGATCCAAGCTCGCGTGACATCGAGATATGCCTTCGTATCGAGCCGTGCTGACTCGAGCATCGCGAAGCCCGAATTCTTGGCATCATGACAAGAAGCTGCAACACGAGGGGCGTGGGTTGTAAGTGACAGGGGTTCGGTCCGGTCGGCATACAGGGGTTCTGATTGCCGAGCTTCGAAACGTGTTCGTTCTTCTTCATCAGCAAAGAGCCGCCAGGCTGGGTGTTGGGTGAAAAACGACGTGCCGGTCCGCTGTTCAATCTTTTGATAGAAATCACGAGCGAGTGGCCAAAGCTCGTCCCACCGATGGCTGAGCATGAACCGCTTGCCGGTGATGGGCGTAAGTAAACCAGCCGCGATACGTGAGGAGGTTGTGGTTGCTCCTGAGTCGATTACCACGATCGACTGGCCTTGCTCCATCAGCTGCCAAGCAAGCGTCGAACCGGCCAAGCCTTGGCCAACGATTAGGATCGGATGCTCGTCGTGAGCGGATGGTAGGACAGGTGGCATAGCGACCGATTGTAGGGGGAATCGGGCGAAGTAGCACCCTGCCTGTGCATCCCTCGACGGCAACCTGCCCTGGGCCTGTCTCGCTGAGCGACGTAGACTTAAAATGCTCCCCTCCTGAAAGCGGAGGAGCGAGAAGTAGAAGTACCCATATAGGTCGCCTAGGTATCTCGTGTACCTAGCTCGTACCCTCCCCTTGCCCCTCCCTCTGAAGAAGGAGGGGAATAAAAATTGGCCCTCAACTAACCAACAATCAACTCAACACCCTATCTGCGATGGACTTCAGCGAACGACTAAAACGGGCTACCGAACGGGGCACGAGCTCTCGAGCCGAAAAGGCTTTTGAAGCGGCTGCCGAGGCGATGACCGAAGAAGAACAAAAACGTCGCCATTCGCAACATCGCCTTATTCTGACCGAGCACATTGAGCTACGACTCAAGGAGCTTGCCGACAACTTGCCAGGATTCCGCATTGAAACAATTGTTGACGATCGGGGTTGGGGAAGTGGCCTCAACCGCGACGATGTCGTGATGAACCGAGGTAAAAGACAAAATCTGTTCAGCCGACTACAGATTGTTGTTTCTTCGTTCAACGAATTTCATGTGATCGATGCTGCTGCGAAAGGGGCGATTCGCAACAAAGAAGGGTTTACGCGAAACCACTATCAGCCAATCAGCGAGTTCGATGCCGAAGCGTTTTGCGCGCTGCTTGACCGCTGGATACTCGACTATGCTGAGCAATATGCCGGTGCGTAAGGAGCAGGGCAGTGTGCGGGAGCATAGAGATAAGAGACTAGCTTAGAGAAGAATAGAACGCAGATGACGTGGATTGAAAAGGTTTTTGCGGATCTATCTTCACCACGATGAACTCAATCGCTTCGATC
>CAYGQU010000327.1:0-2645 GCA_964352045.1 uncultured Planctomycetaceae bacterium | reverse complement strand
TCAATGCACCGTAGGGGTCGCTGAGTTGCCGTGGTTTAGTTCCTTTTGTAATCCGTTCTTTTCTTCTTTTAAGCCCCAGCTGAGGCGGTCATTTCTTCGGGGACCGCAATCGTTTCCCATTGGCCGCACTGTTCGGAAGTTTTCCATAGATCGCTCAGTTCGTCTTGCTGTAGAACATGGCGAACGAGGCTTGCCAGTGGCTCGGGAGTCACAAGGGCGACCACTCCTTCTTTGTGCTTTTTAAGAAGCTTTTTAAGTACTTCAGCAACACGTTGCTTGCCGGCAAGAACGGTTTCGCCGTTGGGGGGGCAAACCGTTTCGGGCTGCTCTTGCCACTGACGATACACCTTCGGCTGTTTGGTGCGAACATCTTCGATGAGCATCCCTTGCCACAGGCCATGGTCAAGATTGTGAAGCTTGTCGAGTGATTTGTATTTAAGGCCCAAATCATTGGCAATTAGTTCGGCTGTCTGTTTTGCCGAGGAGCAGGGGCTCGAATAAACAGCAATTGGTTTCTCAGCGCGCAGGCCCATAAGTGATTCGGAACATTGCCGACGGCCATCTTCGCTCAGAGGAATGTCGAGCGTTCCCTGAATACGCCCTTGCTGGTCGTATTCGGTAGCGCCAGGTCGAACGAGTAAAACAGTTTGCATGGTTACACTCTTGTTAGTTGCTATCGGCAACCGTCTGATTGACAGGTCACTATTTGCGATTTGCAATTTGAGATAATTCAGCCAATCGAGATTGATAATCGCTTTTGCCATTAGGTTCTTTGCCAAACAGGGCTGTCCCTGCTACTAAAAATTCTGCCCCTGCCTCAACGCATTGGGCTATTGTCTTGTCATTCACCCCGCCATCGACTTCAAGCACCGCATCGCAGTCGGGATGATCTCTTAACCAAGTTAGTTTTTCTAACGCAACGGGGTCAAACTCTTGGCCACCAAAGCCAGGCATGACACTCATGACTAAAATCAAATCACAATGGCCAATCGAAGGCTCGATCTTCTCGACCTCCATTGGTGGATTCAGCGAAAGGCCAACGCCTGCTCCTAACCAACGGATATGATCCAGAGTGGGGCGAGGGTCTTCGAGTACTTCGGCATGTACAGTCAGGATATCGGCGCCCGCTTTGCGGAAGGATTCGAGGTACGCTTCGGGGTGTTCAAGCATCAAGTGAACATCGAGTATCAAATCAGTCGAACGCCGAATCGCTTCGACCACTGGTATGCCAAACGACAAATTTGGCACGAAGTGGCCATCCATAATGTCCAAGTGAAGGATCGAGGCACCCGCTGCTTCGAGTCCCTTGAGCTCTTCTTGCAAACGAGCAAAATCAGACGCCAAAAGGGATGGCAAGACAATCGCACGATTGCCATTCAATTCAGAGCGAAGTCGTTGAGAGGTCCAGGTTGATGTCATCGAGTCGTAGTCGGTTCTCTGCGACGTGCTATCCTCATGACACTCCCCACAGCGTCTCTTTCCAAACGAAGGGCAACGTCACATGCAGTCTTGAAGGTCATTCAGGCTAGCGAATGGTTAGCAAGGGACTAATATCGCGTTAGCAACTCAACATTGTGGCACGCTCAGGTCGGTACCGCCAGTTGGCCTGATAAGAATCGCCTTGACGAGACGTTGTGTCATGCGACGCCTGCCAGGGCAAGGGCTAGACCGTCGAATAACAGTAAATTCTCATGCCAAAAAACAGCCAAATAATTGCAAGTCCTAAGCGGCAAAGCAGTTGCAGCTCGTGCGGCAATCCGAAATTAAGAAAATACCGTTCGATACAAACCACCTTTCTTACCCATCATTTTGAGCGATGCAAAGCTTTTACAAGGCAAAACCTTAGTCATCGTGTTCGGCAATTTGGGGCAATTGGCTGATCGCCTCGAGTTCGAGAATCTTCAAAAACCGTTCAGTGGTGCGAAACTGTGGAGCCGTTTGCTTTGAGTCAGTCGGCTCGTCGGTCGTTTCTAATAGTCCTCTTCGTACCAATTGTGAGATTGCTGCTGTGCTACGCTCATCGCGTAGCTCGGCAATTGCTTCGGCGCTAATTGGTTGCTGGTAAGCCACGATTGAAAGAACTTCTAGCGTGGCAGGGGTTAGCTTGGCCGGGCGAACCCGACCATAAAACCGTTCACGCAACGGAAGGTAAGCTTCAACAAGCACCATTCGGTAGCCTGCTGACGACGCTTCAATACGATACGGAGACCCATCCTGTTTGTATTGCTGATTGAGAGATTCGATCTCAACCGCAACCTCATCGACCGAAACATCACGCATCGCCCCGGCAATCGTCTCGGCCGGTAATACATCGCCGTTGGGTTCTAAATTTGGATTCGAACTTGGCAGACCGACAAAGAGAATCGCTTCGATGATGCCACGCGGGGTAACGCCCACTTCGACTGGAGCAGGCTCGTTTCCTAAAGAGGAAGCACCCTTGTCCGTCGAAGGATTGCCGGCTGCCTTCTTGCCAGTCGTGGCCATCATGTTGGCAAATGCCGCCGTGAGTCGAGAAAGCGAAGCCCCCGACTTCTTTCCCGTTGCAGGTTGCTCGACACTGGCTGGCTGAGAATCGCTGGCTGGTTGGGAGGCCCCTGTTAATTGGGTGGTAGGGTCGGCGGGTTGAGATTCTTCCTGGCTCATAC
>CAYGQU010000326.1:0-4129 GCA_964352045.1 uncultured Planctomycetaceae bacterium | reverse complement strand
GTCGCGATTCTTAGCCCCTTTAGTTCGTTTGACGAAGCACTAGCGGAAGTCAACAATAGCAAGTTTGGACTTCAAGCAGGCATTTTCACCCGTGATTGGTACAAAATCCAAAAAGCATGGGACACGCTCGAAGTCGGTGGCGTCGTGATAGGCGACGTGCCTAGCTGGCGAGTCGACAACATGCCCTACGGTGGCGTTAAAGACTCGGGCCTTGGCCGTGAAGGCATCCGCTATGCGATTGCTGACATGACCGAAGAACGGCTTCTGGTGATCCGTACGCCGCAATCTTGACGTGATACGCTCCTGCTTTTTGAGAAAAGTAGGGGGGCGCGGATGTGATTCATCACGACGCATCCTACGAATCGATCCTAGCGTAACCACAACACCTCATGTGCTACGCAGACCGACTATCGTTCATGACAACCCAATTTGCTTGGCAATACCGCCTGCTCACTAAAGTCGGCGCAATCCTGCTCAGAATAGGACTAAGACATGACCACCATAAAAGTTGCCAAAAGGGTAACTCAGTAGCCGACGACGACCGTAGGTCTAGCCGCATGAACTGGCTGCGAAGCGTGCCAGGCGTTGGGTCTACCAAGAACATCACCTTGCCACTGTCCACCGTACATGGCGGTGAAGGGGGTCGCACTCGTCCGTGGCCGGGCGACCGAATAGCCATACCATTCGAGCGCCGCCATGCGTGTCATCCGTTGGGCGGCCCGGACCTGAGCTTTTTCACGAATGATTTGCTGCGGCGTCTTAATACCGACCGACTGCTGATATTCCCAGTCAGCCTGACGCTTCTGAGCGTCACTAGCATTGGCGTCGATGGCACCCTGCTGTGCTAGCAAGGGAGATGCTGCGAAAGCCATGGCAATTACAAAAGTGCCAGCAATTAGCTTCTGAGTGATAACTCGCATCGCGATTCTCCCTAAACCTATCGACCTCACTTTCTCTAGGATCAGAATGAGAAGCGAGCGTATAACCTACCCCGCTGATCGGTCCTAACCCACGCTTCGCATCAAAAGAGTATACTAAACCCGCACTGATTGGCTGCTAAGGAAAGTCCCCTTAGTAGATAAAGTCAGCCTATTCTTACCGAGTATATAGGCAAATTATGGGGGAAGTGGTCAGCAGGTGCGCGTCACATCTTGACCAATCCCCCCGCTTTCCGTAAGTTCGGGTTAAGTGACGCGGCTGCATGGCCGATATCATCGTTACAACAGTACAGCAGTTGGCACTAACAGCGTCCAGCGAGTACTAGCAAGGCGCCGTGGCCAAGTGGCTAAGGCATCGGATTGCAAATCCGACATCCCCGGTTCGAATCCGGGCGGCGCCTCTTAGAAAAAGCCCTTCAAAACACCATGTTTTGAAGGGCTTTTTCAATTTCTACAGTCGTTACACGGCCCTTTTCTCATAAGACCTGTTTTGCAATCTGACACCTTATCTGACACACGGTGGCATTCGCATAGCAACCATATTGCTGGCCTCTCGACCGAGAAAAGGAAATGATAGAGCTACACTCATTGCTCAATCCATCTGTCGATTTTCTCCTATGGCCAGCCTCGAACTCGATCCCTCCTCAGGACGCTAACGTGTGCGGTTTCGCTACGATGGCAGAGAATACAAACGATCACTACGCACCCAAAATCACCGTGTGGCAGCTGCAACCTTGGGCCAAGTAGAAGAAACTCTACGAATGCTTGAATCGTTTCATTTGCTTTGGCCTTGGCCATCTTGACTACATCGTTTCGGAATACGTTTCTTTCTATAACGAGAAACGCCCGCATCAGAACAAGGATAACATTCCACTTACTGGTACTTGGCTCGACGTCGATGAGCCGCTTGAAGATGAGAAGCAGGTCGTCTGCCAGATGCGTCTTGGTGGCGTGCTCAAGAACTACGAACGTATAGCTGCTTGAACGAACAAGTAGAATCTCTTCTCACAACCTACTCCAATGACAACTTTGGCTACCAAGCCAAAGTTGCTTGCTGCGCGGCTTGTAATTCGGTTAAGATAGATGACAATATCAGCAATAAAATCAGCCAACAAATGAAGAAATACGACGCCAAAACAAGGCGTTCTTTAGATGACAATCTAGTTGAACACCACGGTTCCATACTTCTTCCCTTAGTTACTCACAACCTCCCTTTGGCTACAACTTTTGAACCCTCAAGTAATAGGAATTGGACACCTTCAGTAAGTAGATGATGAGGAGCTTCTTTAACTCGAAATTGAACCTTGGCTTTCCAGCGAAAACCATTGTTCTCTGATTTGATCATTCGAACATTTAAGCTCCAACTATTAGGCTGCGGTTCAAGTTCATCCCCAATTAGCTTGACAACTGCCCAATAAATTGGGGGTTCTTCGCCAGTTGGAGGTAACTTGCGTCCACCTTCTTCTAGTGTAAGCCAATCTATTGTTGCATTTATCCAGTTCATCGAAATCAGCCTCAGGTTCATGGTAGTATTATTATATCATCTAAATCTTCTGGTCCTATATACCGTGAAGGTCCGTGTCCATCTATATTCGGATCTAAATGTAGGCTTGGAGCATCGTCAGGGAGGAATGCCTCAATAATGCGATAAGGTTCTCCCTTGTGCAATTCATTACCATGCTTAGTGGCTCCTTCAAGTGATTCGGAGAACCACTTTCCTTCTAGACCATTGCGTGATCCTCCCCGTAGTTTTCCGGTTTTTAAAATATCCTGATACTCAGCTTCACTAACAGCACGAAATCCTCTCGTGTACCCGATAGGAGTAACCTTTATCGCAAAGGTCTTTGCAAAATATCCAACTGAAGTTATTATCGCGATTGCTTGGTCTGCCATAACACCAGAATCTGGTTCAGGATAAACATCTCTGGTCTCACCATATATATCATGAATTCGATAATTAGGTGAAGTTCCTCCGAAAAATAGTCTATAGATATTCCAAAGCGCTTCACCAATATCTCCTTCCGAATTACTAGCGTAAGGCGCAGAGAAATACTCCGGCGCAGCTGGCTCTGTACCAAAATCTAGAGGAAGTGGACGTGCTCCAAGATCTTCAATATAGTCTGTCTTCGGATCAAGCTCATGACGTTTTCTTTCAGAAAGGCTGTTCGGATCAACCTTTAACCTTGGATCCGAACCAAGTGAATCAATCGCTCGTTGCGAAGCTTTATCACGTTCTGCCTGCAAGTCGATTTGATCTGTCACATCAGGATGATTTTGACCTAAAGGACCATAGAACTCGGTGTAAGAAGGAATCCCGACATCAAGCGATTCCGCATTAACCGGCTCATTATTTTGCTGGTTCTTAGGAGGCGTGCTTGCCTCAGCCGGAGGATCAATATCTACGGTATAAGTGAAATCGATGTCTTGAACCACATCACCTTGGTCAGTCTTCGCGTAGTAGGTTATATGCGTTTTGTATTTTAAGTCGTCGCCACTACCAACTTTTTCGGTGCTTTTTTTACTAATAAGATGATTGGCACCAGGTGCAATAACGTCGGACCTTAGGGTTGTTTTTCCACTATTAGTATCCTCAATACTCGACGGAGTATCATTTCCATAGATGTCATACTCTACGGATAAGGTCGTATGATTCGAAAAATTAAGGCAATAACCGTGAGATCAAATTTTATTCCATCTAAACCTACATTAAGAGCCGGAAACCATATAAAGCCGTGTATATAGCGGTTTCTTGACTGATTCCCTCATGCCGGTCTCCATTATTTTAGATTTTTCTCATCACATTCTCAAGTTCTTAACGTTACTTTATTGGCGGCAGGGGTGCCGGTTCGATACTCAGGCGGCTTTAGTCGTAAGGCTGGTTTATGCCCTGCGGTTTGAGTCAGAGATTATTGTTGTAAGTAAACTGTTTCTATATTTTTTTTGGTTTGGTATGACGGCTTGCAAGAGCTTTGGTAAGTGACGTGCGGTCTGCATCAATTGAGTTGTTGGCGACATCTAAGCGGCTGGAGTATTTGTGAATGGATCTCAGTTACTCTCCGAAACCTTCGTGGTTTTGATTGCGCGTCACGAGAGGCGGATACGAGGGTATATCTCAACCTTGGTTGCCTTCGATCAAGAAGCGAATGACGAAATGCTACAAACAACATATCTCGACGCTTGGCGGAAGCTGC
>CAYGQU010000325.1:0-4132 GCA_964352045.1 uncultured Planctomycetaceae bacterium | reverse complement strand
GAAGGAGTGCGAACTCAATATGACCAAAGGTTTTGGTTGAGACAAGAAAAATGATTACGGCCACGACGGTCGCTACGACGATCCATTCGCTTTTCCAAATCACCCCGAGCACGGCGCTAAGGCAAGTCGTTGCGCAGATGAGTGAGATGAAGAGCGATGCTTGGCGAACGCTCCAACCTCGCGTAAGTAACGAGTGGTGCAAGTGCCCCCGGTCAGGAGCAAAAATACTTCGCCCCGTTAGCCGACGTCGCATGACAGCTGCTACGGAATCAAAAATTGGAATCGACCACACAGCAACAGGAATAACCATTGCAATGAAGGCAGGTGTTTTGCAATGCGTTTGAACGGCGATCGAGCCAATAACGAGCCCGATTACCATGCTTCCTGCATCTCCAAGATAAATCGAAGCGGGGGCAAAGTTGTAACGCAAGAAACCGAAGAGCGATCCCGCCAGAGCCAGCATGACGATTGTTTCGGGGAAGTGTCCATAGAAGCCATTGATGGCCGCAAAAGTAAGGCAGAGAACCATTCCCAAACTGGAAGCTAAGCCGTCGATTCCATCGAGGAGATTAATAGCATTGGTAGCCCCAACGAGCCAGAAAACCGAGAAGGGAATGACCATCCAGCCGAGTTCGATTGAGCTACCGAAGAGTGAAAACTTTTCAATACGAAAACCGAGATAGACCAATAAGCCAGTGATAAGCAATTGACCAAGTAGTTTGTAACGACCTCGAAGATTGGCTGCATCATCATAAAGACCAAGCATGAGCGTTGCTGCCGAAGCAACCAACAAGCCTGTAAGCATCCGCACATCGTTACCGAAGAAGGTTCTCGAAAGGGCAAGATCAGCGAACAGGTACGCCCCAGCAATCGTGATCAGCGCGGCACCGAAAACAGCGATACCACCACCCAGTGCTACCGGTTTCGCTTGTATTTTTCGTCCCCCAGGGCGATCAACAAAATTCAGGCGTATGGCAATACGACGAACTACCGGAGTCAGCATCAAAGAGACGCCGACCCCTAAAACTAACGAGAGACCGTAAGTTAGGGCTCGAAATTCGGAGAATTCGATATTTATCAATCCAAACACTCGTATTTACTCTTCTTGCAAAGATTCATGTGAGGAGCCAAACCAACCCTCGGTGATCTGAAGGCTGACGCCTGACACAACTGCAATTGATGGGCCAATTGGCCAAAGTTCCGTACCCCTTTGCTTCGGTTACAGCCCTTCACTGGTCAAAATAACCGAGGAATAAGCCGTAAACGGTCAGCAAAGGCTGCCTAAAGGGGGTGTTTCGACCCAACCGCTAATTGTCTCTTAACTTGCGATTGGACGCTACTGGATAGGAATTTATTACCGAAGAATTCCTACAATCTGTTTGAAAAGTAAACATTTGATGGCTTCATGTTGTTTTTAGGCAACATTGGTAATTGGTTATTCGCCCACGACCTACTAAGTCCTTTGATATCAAGCGATTAGGGAGATCCGCCTATTGGGGCTTCGGGCGTTCTCGGATCTTTCGGGGTGCTGCACCGGTGACGATCTTTGCGGGGGGTACGTCCTTTGAAACAACGCTACCACCGGCAACAAGGGCATTCGCTCCTATGGTAACATCGCCCGTAATTAAAGCGCTGGCGGCGATCCAAGCCCCATCTCGTATGTCGATTTCCCCTGGTACGAGATCAAACGTCTTCTTACGGTAATCGTGGCTTCCCGTGCAGAGGTAAGCCCTTTGCGAAAGGCAGACATGATTGCCAATCGAGACCTGAACAAGATTGTCGATCCAAACTTCTTGGCCGATCCAGCAGTGGTCGCCAATGCTTAGTCGCCAAGGGTACTTAATCCGTACATTTGGTTTGATAACGACCCCTTTGCCAATCTTCGCGCCGAAGGCACGCAAGATGGTTGGTTTGAGGCGTGTTAACAGAAACCATCCCGATTCAAATAGCAGTAAGCTGGTAAAATACCAAAGCAATTGCGTTGGCAAACTCCGCCCAGGTCGGTAATTGCCGACACTAAAGCTAGAGAGATCAACCCAAGCTTGCCCCTCATTGCAAGCTAAATCGTCGCAAGCTAAATCGTCGTCGTTTGCTTGGGTTGGAGTATCGCTCATAATTGCAGAGGTTCGATCAATACAAGAGATGGGTCTGCCTATAGCATAGCTCAATTCCAATCGGCTGCCGACAAAGCCCTGCAATCGGTTTAACCCTCACTGTCCGTTGTGGCCTCTGCTGCCTCTAAAAGTTGTTTCATTTGATCTGCGGTAATGATTTGGTCAAGGTAATGTAGCTCGGTTGGCTTCGTACCGCCTGCCAAGGCAGCGAGCCACAAGGTCTTGGGTTCGATCGCCTGTTCGATTGGCAAGTAGACCACGGCTTGGTTCTTTTTGACGTAGGTTTCGACCTTCGTTACTCCCTTCACTGCATATAGTTTGCGGCTTAGTTTTTTTGCGCAAGTTGCACAGTGAAGTTTTTCTACATCAATCACATACTTACCAGCAGGTAGAGCATTTGTTTCATTCATTGTGGAGCTAGACGAAGAAACCTCGCCCGCACTCGATTCGGCTCCCAAACTAGGCTGCGCGTTGCTGCTAGCTAGGAACATGGTGAATACGATCAAACCATAAATTGCTTGGCTTGTAAAATTTTGCATCTGTATATTCTCGATTGAATGGTTACGGAATGTGATTATTAAATTATTCGCGTCGGAAGATTCCATTGGCTTCCAAAACAAGCAAGTCACCTAAAAGATTGGCCTCACCGGTGACGACAACTACGTCTCCTTTATCGAGGTCAAAAAGTTCGCGAGCGTCGATTTTCTTCGGTTTGCCTTGGTCGTCAACGAAGCTGATGGCAGCAATTGATTTCGTTTGATTCGCTGCTTCGCGAGCACAAAAGGGACAATCAGCCGCGTGGGCCTCGGCCTCTTCGGCAGTCCCACCGGCATGCGATTCAAACTCGGCAACCGTCGAAGGGTCAACCATAAAGAAAGTTGATTCGTTTAGCACCCAAGGAAATTGGGAATACTGCTCGGGCCAAGGATTAGGAATACCGCCTACTTTGCCAACGAAAACAACAGAACGATTGGTCTCTTGGTTGGTGTCGTCTTCATCGTTAGTGGTGGTTTCGTGTTCATCTCGCCAATCGAGGGGTGTTATCGCGCCGTTGGGTTCGGTTGTCAAAACCCAATCTTTTCGCAACGACTTGATTAGAGCAGGATCCACCTTGGTAGGGCCTTCGGCACAGCCGCCCAGGATAATACCAGATGCTAGGCAGAGGCTCAGCAAAATTCGGTGATGAAACACTATTCTTACGACCATAAAATTCAACTGTTAATTGGGATGCAGTTCACCAAACGATTTTACCAGATTGGTAAGCGAGAAATTCTAGGCCCTAAGCCCCCTTGAGACAACAGTTTGCGACAACCCGATTTGGGAGGATTGGGAGGATTCTGAATTTTTTGGGTCGATAGCCCAAGATTGTCTGTCACGAAGCGAAATTCCCTGTAGAGGCACACGTTAGCCCTATTCCTTTCGTCCAATCGTTTCGTTTCGAGGCACCCAGCCATGTTCAAAAAAATCATCGTTTCTACACTTGCTGTTGGAATCACCGCCGGCGTGTTGCTTGGCAGCGACGTCTTCAGCTACTTATCGACACTCTGTAACCAAGCGACCGACGGCGTACAACAAAGCGTACCCGTTGGATTCCAAATCGAGCGAGCACGACAGCTCGTTCAAAACCTCGATCCTGAAGTGCGTCGCTCGATGCAAGTCATCGCCCGTGAAGAGATTGAAATCCAACGGCTTAACGAGCGAATCCAAAAGTCGGAAGAACAAGCCGCTACGAGCAAGAAAGATATTATGCGTTTGCAGGCTGATCTCAGCAACGGGAATCAAAAATTTCAGTATGTTGGCCGAAGCTATTCTCGCGAACAAGTCTCCGAAGATCTCACGCGTCGGTTCTTACGTCACAAAGTGCGAGACGAAACACTTGGCCATTTGACCCAAATGCGCGATGCTCGTGAAAAGAATCTCGACGCCGCTCGTCAGAAACTAACCGCTATGATCTCTGCCAAGAAGCAACTTGAAGCAGACATCGTCAATCTTGAAGCGAAGCAAAAGCTAGTTACCGT
>CAYGQU010000324.1:0-4139 GCA_964352045.1 uncultured Planctomycetaceae bacterium | reverse complement strand
CCGTCATGGCACGATTAGACGAATTGGCACGCTTTGAAGCCAAAATTTTAGCCACCAGTGACGACCCGCCCCGGATGCATAGTTAGCCCTATTTTCTCGTTTATTTCGCATAGAATGCCAAGAAGTTGGTTGAATGCCAGGGGGTAATCTGAAATTGGGTTACTCTCCTGAATAGGATATGATAGAAGCTCTTGAAAAAGCTCAGGCACCTCCTTCCACAGAGGGGGTTCTTCATTGAATCTGAACCTAAATTTAACACCCTTCCTACCCGTTGCTTACAAGGATCTAACACGGAAAGCTGATCATAAGGATGTGCTGAGATGAGTGCCCCCAACTTTTTGGTGAGCTCTTTCAGATGTCAATTCACTATCACTCCGTGGGCTGAAACCTTGTACCGCCAAGACAATTTGTTTTGCCAATCGACGCAGTATGGTGCTAACCAACTGCCAACTAGCGAACTGAATCTTACAGGCCCTTTGATGTACACAGACAATCGCAACTCAGAACTCGGCGCAGCGGTTCTCCCGCCACGTTCTGATGGTGTCGATAAGACTGATACAACGAGGGTTTCAACTTTAGGTGGTGTTAAACTTTCTAAGAATGATTCCGAGTCAATTGAGCAGAAACCAGTGCGTGTCGTTCGTTCGCTCTTCGTCAGTGATGTTCACCTCGGCTGCAAGCATTCGCAAGCGAACGAGTTTTTGGATTTGCTCGAGCGTTTTGAGCCTCGGTATTTGTATATCGTCGGTGACTTTATTGATGGCTGGAAACTGAAGGGAAAATGGCGCTGGTTACCTGTTTACGACCGAATCATCCAACGGCTCATGGTGCTCAAGCACTCGGGGACTCGCATATTTTATACGCCTGGTAATCATGATTCTTTTCTACGGAACTATGTCGCCAATTTTGGGGTAATTGATGTCTGTGATCGGTTCATTCACGAAGCGGGGGATGGACGCCGATTTGTCGTAACGCACGGAGATCAGTTTGATCGGATTGAACAGAGTGCCCAATGGCTATCGGTTGTCGCTTCGTATGCCTACGATTTGCTCCTGACATCCAATTGGTTTGTCAACAAAGTACGTGGCAAAAAGCACGATCCGTACGCTTTTTGTGGCGCGATCAAACGGCGGGTAAAATTGCTTGTGAAGCACGTTAGTGATTTTGAAGATCAACTTGCCAAGGATGCGACGAAATCGGGCTGCGAAGGTATCATCTGTGGCCATATCCATGCACCTCGTATCCAGCAGATCGGTTCGGTTCATTATCTGAACACAGGGGACTGGGTAGAAAGTTGTTCCGCACTTGTCGAATTCGAGGAGGGGCGTTTTGATCTCATCCGCCGAGATGGTGAAATTATTGATCGTCTCGAAGCTTGTCCTGACACTCGCTCGAATCCTGCACTTGAGCAAACAGCCACTCCCTTAACAGCGGCTGCCTCGTAGCACTTCCTCTTGGTAATTGGCGTAACCTGTAAAGCCTAGCAACACAACAGATGTCGCGGATTTCCGCATATTCAGGTGGCGAAATTACCACTTCGGCTGCTGATGGTAATCGAATTATGCCATATCGTAGGTTCGGTAAGACGCAGACTGCTTTTCAGAAGGCCCGTAATGCCGTAGGATGCTCAGATTGATTGTAAGGCTGCAAGCACATCCTGTTCGTGCTGGGCGGAATTAGCTTTACGAGAATCGAGGGCAAGGAAACCGCATGCTGGCTACCCACCTAAGTCGTGCCATTTTTAATTTGTGTCACGGCAACCAACTCGTTTACAACACCTGTTGGGAAGATCCAAGACTAGACCGTGTTGCGCTAGAGTTAGGTCCTGGCGATCGTCTATTGGTAATCACCTCAGCCGGCTGTAATGCGCTGGATTATGCCCTGGATGAGCCCCAGCGTATCGACACGGTCGATATGAATTCACGGCAAAACGCGCTGCTCGATCTCAAGTTAGCCGCAATTGATCGACTCGATTATGTAGATTTCTTCCAGCTTTTTGGCCGTGGAAAAGTCGAGAATTGGGACGAAATCTATGCCACTGTTCGCGAGGGTCTGCCTGGGCCAAGCCGAAAGTATTGGGATAAGAAAGGCAAGTTCTTTCTCGGTAAAGGACGCCGTGATAGTTTTTATTTCCGTGGTTCTTCAGGCCTTTTTGCTACGGGGGTAAATCATTATATCAACCGCTGGGCGAAGGTCCGTGAAGATATCGAGCAGTTGCTGGCTTGTGAAACAGTCGAACAACAGAAAGAAATCTACGAAAGCAAGGTCAAACCAGCTTTCTGGGGCCCTAAGTTTGAATGGGTCATGCGTCGTGATGCGATCCTATCACTATTAGGTGTGCCGCGTGCTCAACGTCAACAACTCGAACGCTACTATCCTGGTGGTATCGCCAAGTTTGTCGAAGATAGTCTCGATACAGTCTTCAGCAAATTGCCATTAAAAGACAATTACTTTTGGCGGGTTTATCTCACGGGCGAGTACACGCCCGAGTGCTGTCCCGAGTATCTTAAGCCAGATAACTTTGCTCGGCTAAAGGGGACCGACAGCGAGCCGGGACTGGCCAAGCGAGTCCATACACAAACGACGACGATTCTCGACCATCTCCAGCAGTCGGACCACAAGTACTCACATTTCGTGCTGCTAGACCACATGGACTGGATGGCTGAACACATGCAAGACATGCTTGCAAAGCAATGGCAAACGATTATTGATCGTGCCGATGACGATGCCAAGATCTTATGGCGAAGTGCTGCTGTCATCTGTGAGTTTGTCGATCCAATTAAGGTCCGTGTCGATGGTGCCGAGCGGCGTCTGGGTGAAGTGCTCGACTACAATCGGGAATTAGCTGATGAATTACACGCTGTTGACCGGGTTCACACATACGGTAGTTTCTCGATTGCAACGCTCCGTAAAGAGGGGGGCGTGGTATCGCAGGCCGAAAGCGCTCACAATGGGAAAACAAGTCATGACGACAAGGCTCAAATCGAGCTGAACCCCGAATCCCCAACGGACAACGACCCAAATGCTGGGCCAACTCAAAACGCTGTATCACCTGACACTCTCGCCCATACGCGGTGAGACACACCAAGAGCGGCTCGACAGCTTCTACAGCGGTCAGGCGGAGGATTATGACGCCTTCCGCAAAAAAATGCTCCATGGTCGTGAAGCTCTCTTTGAAGCTTTGCCGATCGTGCCTCAAGGTAATTGGGTCGATATCGGTGCAGGCACCGGTCGCAATGGTGAATTATTCGGGGAACGCATCAGCGAGTTTGGTAAAGTTACGTTCGTTGATCTCTCAAAATCACTGCTTGAAGTTGCTCAGAAGCGTGTTGATCAGGCAGGATGGACTAACGCCAATACCCTGTGTTGCGACGCAACGCAATTGACACTACCAAATACGTCGGCCGATTTGGTGACTTTCACCTACTCGCTAACGATGATTCCTGATTGGTTTGCCGCGATTGAAGAAGGGTTACGCATCCTTAAGCCTGGGGGAACGATTGGCGTTGTTGATTTTTATGTCTCTCGACGCTATCCAACCGAGGGGCATCTAAAGCATTCGTATTTTGCTCGTAATTTTTGGCCCTTTTGGTTTGGCAACGACAACGTGCATCCGAGTTCAGACCATTTGCCTATGCTCGAACGGCACTTTGAACCACAGCAACTCGATGAAGCGCATGGCAAGCTGCCAATGATTCCTATCATTCGAGCCCCTTACTATCGTTTCATAGGCAAAAAGCCTCTCGCCTGATTTTGGTATTAAGAATAACCAACTCCCCATTAGCTTCCTTATTTCGCTGGCGATCTTAGAAGCATGGCAACCATACTTTACACGGTAATGGGTGAAGGACGTGGCCATGCGGCCCGAGCGAGGTCGATGGTCGAACGCCTTCGCAGTGAGAATCGGATGATTATCACGACGTCGCACGACGCACTCGACTTTCTGCGAAACAGTTATGCCAATGATCCTGAGATCGAAGTACATGAAATCCCTGGCCTCCAGTTTCATTATGCGGGCGACGAGCTAAATAATCTCAAAACGATTCGTAAAGGGCTCCAATTTTGGATTTCGCGGGGGCATTATCTACGCCAACTCATGCCGAAGATTCGCGAATGGAAGCCTGATTTGGACGTGTGCG
>CAYGQU010000323.1:0-4141 GCA_964352045.1 uncultured Planctomycetaceae bacterium | reverse complement strand
TCGATTATCCAACCGAAGCGGAAGAGCTAGCGATCGTGAAGCAAACGACCGCCGAGGTAAAGACCACGATCAACGCGACTCTTTCGGCTTCCGACTTACAAGCGATGTCTGACTTGGTACGACGCGTTCCCGTTGCCGACCATTTGGCTGCTTATGCGATTCGTTTGGTCAGACAGACTCGGGTTGGTCGCGATGCGACGAGCGAGATCGTTGACCGCTACCTGAGTTGGGGTGCGGGCCCCCGCGCGAGCCAGTTTCTTGTGCTTGCCGCTAAAGCACGCGCTGCATTACAAGGTCGCCATTGTGTTGAATTGGAAGACCTCCATGCGATTGCCCACCCTGTCTTGCGTCATCGGATTGTGACGAATTTCAATGCCGAGGCAGACAACGTTACCGCCGATGATGTTATCGATCAGTTGATTGAAACCACCTCGGTCGAAGCAGCCGCTTAATAGCCCCGACAGATTAGCGAGGAGACCTACCGCCGGATGCCCACCTCATCCACTCCCCCCGAACGATTGATTGATCCTGCCGTCTTGGCGAGGCTCAAAGGGCTACGACTCCGTGCTGAGCGAATCGTCGAAGGGTTTGTCTCGGGGCTACATCGTTCGCCCTACCAAGGATTTTCAAACGAATTTGCCGAACACCGCGAGTACGTTCCCGGTGATGACCTGAGGTACGTCGATTGGCGAGCATTTGGCAAAACTGACAAGGTGTATCTCAAGCAGTATGAGGAAGAGACGAACCTTATCGGCTATCTGGTTCTCGACATCAGCGAGAGCATGCTTTATCAAAGCGAACCATCTCAAATCAAAAAGCGAAACGCCAAGAGAGCCACTGACGCTCACCCCTCGAAGCTAGAGTATGCCCAAACGGCCGCCGCAGCGCTCGCTTACCTTATTCTGAACCAACAAGATGCGGTCGGCCTCGCGACGTTCGATGACCAAGTTCGTACGCTCATCAAACCAAGCGGCAGCCCTTCGCAGCTTACCCCTTTACTAAAAGCAATTGGCGAGCATGGGGAACGCGAAAAGACTTCTGCCGGACCAATCTTCCACGAACTAGCCGAACGGCTTTCTCGAAGGGGCGTTGTCGTCATCTTAAGCGATTTGTTTGACGATCCCGAGTCGATGCTAGCTGGCTTAAAGCACTTTCGACATCGTCGGCATGATGTGATCGTGATGCAGATTCTTGATCCGGCTGAGCTAGATTTTCCATTCCAGCAGCCGACACTGTTTAAGGGACTTGAACGGCTTGGCGAGTTACTGGTCGATCCGGCTCGGTTACGCAAGGCTTATCAAGAAGAGTTCCATGCATTTCAAAAGTCAGTTGCCGCAGGATGTCGTTCACAGGGGGCTGACTACGTTTTGCTTCGAACCGATCAGCCACTCGACGCAGCGTTGACAGCTTACCTGCATCGCCGACAGCAACGGCTTCGATAATCCAACCACAAAGCTTCTCAAATAATCGACCGATCATTTGAACCATTTCATCTTAATATCACCGCTCGCCTTCGGGTTCGCTAATTTTGCCATTCTCGGATGGCTGGCAGCTGCTGCTGCGCCGATCATTATTCATCTTTGGATGCGTCAAACGCACAAGACGACCCCTTGGGCGGCAGTTCGCTTTCTTAAAGCGGCGCTCGAACGGCAAGCCCGTCGGCTTCAAATCCAACACTGGTTATTGCTTGCAATCCGTACGGCAATTCTATTGCTTATCGTGATGGCAGCGGCAAAACCCTTCCTAGACCAAGGCTTGCTCAGCGCGAACGATGCTCCAACCCATCGGATATTACTGTTTGATACATCGCTCTCGATGAGTTATCCAAACAGTAAAGGAGTCAGTCGAATTGAGCAAGCCAAGCAATTGGCCCAGGAGTTAGTAGAACGCGGCTCGGCAGCCGACCGCTATACGTTAATTTCAGTAACGAGTGCCACGCCCCTCTCCCCGGGGCAAGTCGCCTTTGACCGTCAAGCTGCCTTGGCAGCAATCAAGCGGATCGAACCATCACTTGGAACTGCTGATCCGATCATCGGCTTTGCTGCGGTGAAACGCCTTCTTAATCAACAGACGACAACCGACAGCGTGCCAGACCAATCGGAAGTCATCTTCTTTTCGGACCTAATGAGTAATAGCTGGGAATCTTTCACGAATACGTCATTAGAACAAATCAGTGCAGAAGAGACTGGAACCAAGGGCCTGGCAGCAGGAGCCATCACGTTACTCGATCAACTAGCCGAAGAGACCACGCTGACGGTAGTTGATATGGGATCACCAGGAGAACCGACCCCGATTGCTAACCTGGCGGTTACGAGTCTGAAACTGAATGAATCCTTAGCAACGAGTGGACGACCGCTCGAAGTACGAGCCGAGGTAGTTCAGTTTGGTAATGGCAATCGTAGCGCGAAATCGAGTGGAGCAACGACCAGAGTTGAACTAGTAGCGGACGGGGTGGTTGTAAAAAGCGAGCAAGTGAAACTCCTAGCGAATGGCCCGACGTCGATTGATTTTCCGGTTCGTTTTGATTTGGCGGGGGCGCATAGCGTTTCGGTACGAATCCAAGGGGACCAATTGAAACAAGATAACGAGCGTTGGTTGGCACTTAATCTGAGACGAGAAGTTCGGGTTCTTTGCGTCGAAGGAAGTCGTGGTGCAGCACGGCATGTTGCCGACGCGTTGAATCCAACCGGCGATACCGAGTCGGCTATACAACCAGAAATTGTGACGGATGCCGATGTTTCGGGAATTGATCTCAACCTATTTGATTGCGCAATTTTCTGTAACGTTGCTGAATTTGGGACGAATGAAGCGGAACAGATTAAGAATTACGTTCGAGAGGGGGGGGGTGCGATTTTCTTCTTGGGAGATCAAATTCGACCCGACCGATATCAGGGTATCCTTAGTGCCGATCAAACGAACTTGACGACGACTGATCAATTACAGCCTCTTTCTAATTCGTCGATGATTCGACAAGTTGCCTTCGAGGCCAAGCCTTCAATGGTGAACACCGATTCTTCGTTATTTCCGGTTCTGATTGGTAAGCCGATTACGAATCCTTCGTTTGGCCTCGACCCGCTCGATTACACTCATCCAATTGTCGCACCGTTTCGAGGTCGGGAAAGGGCAGGGCTGCTAACGACTTCCGTTTCACGATATTTTCAACTCAAGTTGGCTGACTTAGACGGCAAACGTAACACGCAAGTCGCCTTGGCACTCAAGGGGGGAGATCCGCTGATCGTTACCTCGCAATTTGGCTACGGACAAACAGCCGTCGTTGCTACGGCCTCATCGCTTGACTCGATCGACGCCGAGACGGGAGAAGCTTGGACCACAATGCCCGCCTGGCCAAGCTTCTTGCCTATTGTGCGCGGCATGGTGCAATCAGTAGTGACCGATTCGAGTGACTCGACTTCCTGCCTGGTTGGTGAATCGTTTGGCAATCCGCGACTGACCGTAACGAATCAACTTCTTGTAACAAGGCCGGATGCCAGCGAAGAGACGCTGGCGGTTATTTCTGGCCAACCTTGGACTTATGGCAGGACGAATGAAGTTGGCATCTATGAAGTGGATAAGGCTTGGGCCGTTGCCGTGAACCTCAATCCTTCGGAGAGTGATTTTAAGCGTGTAGCAATCGACTCGCTTGCATCGCAGCTTTCGGTTCGTCCAGCAACGTCGGCCACACAACGGGTCATGGAAGCTTTCGGTGGCAATGCGGGGATTCATCGGACATTGTTACTCTTGGCTCTCGCTCTAGTATTGACCGAATCAGTTCTAGCGTGCTGGTTTGGCAGAGGGAGTGCCTAAGATGTTTTCACAATTAACACAACTATTCAACCCGAATTGGCTGATAGCGGCTGAGGATTCGCTGGCGACTTCGGAAGTTGCTTGGCAGCTGAAGACGCGTTGGGATTGGGCTCCCTGGCTTACCTGCCTGATGCTTGCCGCCATGGTACTTCTGGTGGTGGTTTGCTATCGGAGTGAGGTTTCACCGGCTCAACGCGGTTATCGAATCTTGCTTGGATTGTTGCGACTCACCACAATTGGCCTGTTGCTCGTCATGCTCAGCGAAGCGGTTTTCTCGGGAGTTCGATCAGGCCGACCTCGGCTGGCGATCTTGCTTGACCAATCGGAAAGCATGCAG
>CAYGQU010000322.1:0-4161 GCA_964352045.1 uncultured Planctomycetaceae bacterium | reverse complement strand
GATTCGTCACTGACTCGATTGATGATGTGGCTTCGATCCGAATCGGCTTTTCTGAGGTCTCGTGCTCAGAAAGAACTTTTGGTTGCTCGGTGTCTGGTAGTCGCGCCTTAGGAAATTCGATTCCCTGCGGTTGGCGTGTTGCCTGCTCGGGGACATCTGCCCCGGGCAATTCTGCAGAGTTGGCTTCTATCGGAACCGCTGCGTTAGGTTCGGTTTCAACTGGTTCGGCTGGCATGAAATCATCCGCTTTCGGCGGTCTATCGGCACCGAACCAAATTTCGGGCGAGACGAGCCAATCGCCGCTCAGATTGCCACCGGTAGATTTTTTTGATGGGAGTGCCGCTAGGCGGAGCCCCGTAATACGACCCGTGATACGACCCGCTGGCACCGCTTCCTTCCTTGCTGCGGTCGGCTTATAAGCGGGAACAATATGGTTTGTAATAGTCCGAGATCGGTCCGGAAGGAGCTGGGGGGGTAAGGCTTCGGCGCCGGTTGGACAAACGCTTGTGAGCATCATCAATTCACCAGCCGTTAGCCGACCTTCGGGCGTGTTCTTAGCCTGATTCCTCGCTGTGTTAGCCCCAATCGGGCTATCCATCCGTTGAGCCGTAGCGCTATCTTGGTCCGATTGGAGCCAAACTCCCTGCTTGCTAGCAACCAAGGCGTCTAAGGCGTTATGGGTTGTGGTGACATTTGAATTGACATGATGAGAGGCTAACCGTTCGATGCCCCCCCGTTCGGTGGCCAACCATTCGGTGCCGGCGGCAAGCCAGAGCGCGCGCAGCAAGAAACCAACTGCTAACAAGACCAAGATCCCCAGGGCGATTGGTCGTTGCGAAGAAGGTGCTAGCGTCTCGGATTCCCTTCCGAACAGCATCGGCATTGGCTTTACGGTGATCCTATGGCTTGGTAGTGCAAGGAATAACTGGCTAATCCGAGCCAACAAACAACTCGATAAATTGAAGTCGCTATCGGTGCCCTTCGTTATTTATCGAACAAGCCAAGCGCGACTCATCCCCATTTCTAGCACAGCCGCCAAGGGGGACCGAACCGTTAAAGTTTACCAAAAGCGGCTAAAGCTTCCTCTTCGTACCAACATTCAGAGGGTTAATTTAGGATTAGCAAAAGCATTAGCAACAGCATTAGCAACGTTGCAGCCTATTCAACCTGGAAGCATTTTCAGCCTGGTAGCGGCTACTAGGCTACCGAGTAAAGAGGCATCGGAGAAGAATAACTCGAAGAGAATAACTCGAAGAAGAGCATAGCGCACAAAAAAAACGAAGAGCATAGCGCACAAAAAAAACAGGGCCCTGGCGAACCAGGACCCTGTTATCGTTTATCTCTTAATCACTAGACCAAAGCAACTTGGTTACTTAGGCAAAGCAATTGAATTCTCAACTCACACGCGACGGCGTGCTGCGAAGCCACAAAGACCAAGAGCTGCAAGAAGAGCTGTCGTTGGCTCAGGAATCATTCCCGTTGATTCATTGAGAACTACCAAGTCACCATTGAAGTTAGCCGTACCAAAACCACCGCTGAACAATATTGTTAGATCCTGTAACAAAGTAGCAGAAGGGATTCCTGGTGCAGCAACAATACCTAAACTGAAATCAGCATTTTGACCGCTAAGAGCAGCCCAACCCAATTCGTTGTCAGCATCTGTTGTGAATAAACCACCAGCTGGGAAAACAGCATCTGAACCAGTGAATATAGAGCTCTCTGAGAGAACTTGAATCAATCCAATAGCATTTCCGTCAACTTGTACAGCGAATTCACCTGTGGCAAAGTCATAAGCAAGCGATGCATTACCATCATTCTCAGCACCAGCGATAGTGGCCGCAGAAACAGTTGACACAGCAAACAAAGCAACGAAAGCAAAAGCAAATTTAGTAAAATTCATGTTTAATATCCTATGTATTGTGTAGAAGCAATTTTTGAATCTGTAAAAAAATAAAGCAAACTCTCAGTTGATTCTCATTAGCCTCACTTAAAGCGTATTCCCTACGAAATGTTAACACAAACTATGTTTGAAACGTTTAGTTACGACGAACAATAGCTAATCCAGAAATCGAGGCTAGCACAATGAGCAGCGAAGAAGGTTCTGGAACAGCAGTGGCCGTGGCTGGTGCACCACCAGGAGCTGATGTATTAAAGTTTGGAGATAGTAATGTAACATCAGTAAAGTTTACCGTGCCATCCCCATTGAAGTCGCCAGCTTTCCAACCAGCAGTAGTAGCTTGATTGAAATTTGGTGAAAACAAAGTAATGTCAGTAAAGTTTACGACGCCATCCAGATTAATGTCACCAGTGTAAGCAGTAGCCGTATAAGACGAGGCAACCGCATTGTTAGCTTCCAGCTGGGCTACGTTACCAGCTACCGATACGGTTGAAGATAGGCTTCCCAATGTAGCTGGACCAACAGTTGTGAAGGTAGCTAGCAAGTAGTCACCAGCAGCAACATCGACACTACCGATAGCGATAACCGCTTCGTTACCACTTGAAGCGATACCACCAGGGACAACCGCATTCGTCGTAACAAACGAAAGAGTTGAAGGTGTTGGGTTAGGTGTATCGAAAACCGTGGCGTTGCCGATGGCTGCCGTAATTAGATCAGAGTCAGTGAAGAAGGCTTCAAGCTCTGAAGCAGTCGATCCAGCCGCGTCAGTAGTTACTGTCAGTTCCCACTGCCAGTCGCCGTTAGCGTCTAGTTGGGCGATACCACTTCCGTTGCGTACAAGATCGACCGAGATCGTTGGTACGGCGAAGGCCGGTGTCGCGATAAGGGCGCTCAAAGCAGCCACACATGCAAAACTCTTCCAAGACATTTGTTTCTCTCCACCCACTGAAGAATAAGGTTAAACAAGAGTTGCCGAGCGAGACGGTTGCTCAACGCCCATCGGGTAACTCAACGTAGCAAAAAAATAATTCGCGTTTCAAAAATGTAGTAAATCTTAGTTGTCGCAAACGCTGTGATAAGCGTCGGACGCGATCGGGCTCAGTCTCTTATCAAATGCCTTCTCTTTGATTCGCCAACCGGATTAGAGCTGACTAGGGCATTTACTATTAACTTATCCTGATCGTAACTCTCTCGACCAACTCAAGAATCTGACATTGCTACCAAAGAGCAGACGCCCTATTGCCGTAGTAATCTGGAAACTTACTTTGATCTGGCCTTTTACTCTATTCAACTCAGTACTGTTCAACACAGTACCATTCCAACACAGTACTATTCAACTCAGTACTGGATTCAACACTCAGTATTAATCAACGCTAAGCATTCAAGTCAGCACTTTATTAACTCGGCCTAACTCTATTCAACTCGCAGAGTAGCACCGTTTCAAGTCTCTTGTTGAAACTTCCTTAAAAGTTCACCATTTTTTCTCACACCCTTAACGCTATCGGTCCTATCGAGTATCGCTTTTGCGTTGATTACCCAGTTTGAAATGCCTGGTTAGCTTTTCGCAGAGGTTATAACGTTGGCCTTCTGAACTTGTCGAGCTGTTTCTAGGTGAAAAACACCATGATTTTTGTCGAGCCATTCAGATAGATTGCGATCTCCGTGGAACTGATGGGTTATCGGTGATGAGGAAAAGTGAGGCTCTCTGGAGAGCAAAACTCTTCAGAAGCAGCCACCCCTTAAAGGATGAGTAATTTTGCTGATAAAGGCCTGCTGCGAAGGATATCTCCTAGTTGGCAAACCTTTCCCAACAGCGGCATTATGCTCCTGGGCTCAAAGAGTGTCAAGCAACTGCCCTCTGAGAAACACTTTTTTCTCAAAAAACCCTTTTTTGACTCGTTTTTACTGGCACCTCTTTTCACGCTAAACAGGCTCTTTTGCCCTTCAAAAGCCCTTTTCGCAGAATTCTTGAGAAGAAAAACTCAAGCATTCTTCGGGGGTGCAAAAGGACAAAAATTAGTTGAATCAGAGTGGAACGTACGCTTCGATCAGCGTCGTTCACGATCAGCGTCGCTCACAACGTTGTAGCATGGCGCTTTTGACCTAAAACGCTACTCATAAGGAACACCACGGCTAATCCCAAGCTACCTGGCTCGGGGACTGCAGTGGCTGTCGAGGTGCTTGAAGAGGCAGATAGCCCGTAATGGTTGACCCAGACGTCGTAGTCGGGGCTGTCGATCACACCATTATTATTCCCGTCGGCG